>DUEG01000047.1 GCA_011176615.1 Anaerolineae bacterium
CACGGCTTGGGTTCGACAAAAATGGATTGGTATTTTGCCCCTCATGAGCAGTTTCGGGCATTACGGAATCAACGCACTTGTTCGCAATTCTGGAGGACGATATATACTGGCAATGGATTGGATTGGCGCGCTTTACTTTGGAATTGGGATGACTCAGATTACTATTTGGGTAATCCAATATTTCAGAAACAAGGAAATTCAAAGAGAGATTATTGGCGAAACCCCTTATCAGCCGATCTCATATCATTCTCCATTGAAGTTTTTCACAAAAGCAAATGTTCTGACTGCTTTTATCATTATCCTTGTTGGGTGTTCATTACCCATTGCAGACCAATTAATTCCCGAGCGCTATCCAGACATACTGCTTGACAAACGTTTGAATGAATTACCTAATGAGATAAACACCGTGCTTTCCTCAGATGAAGTTAATATCGTCAACAATTTCATTCATCAAGGAGGATCCGCATTTTTAGGACGCGCTTTATACCCAAGATTCCATCGCTCTGGTCAAGGAGAATCGGGTAGTACTTGGCAAGCCTTTTATCCAAGACCCTTCCCGAGAATAAGTTTTTACCTTGTGGGGCAAAAAAACACTGGGGTCGTTTTACCTCATCAGAAAAAACCTGACTACTTTCCAAATGGAGCAGACGTATTAATCATAGGATGTCCCCGACCTGATTACTTCGATACACTGGCTATTATTGTTTATAACTCTGATGGAAATTCCAGATCTGTTTATCTTAGAGAACCACTAGAAGAAAATTTTGCTTGCATCCCCTGATTTTTTTAATATGAGCAACTTTCTTTAAACAAGGGTTGACTGTTTTCCTGATTACCCTCGCTCATAAACATGCGCGGATGCAGTGATCAACCCAAAAACAACCCACATATTCGGAATCGCAAAGGAATCAAACGAAAAGGTAATAACAAGGAACGAAAACAAACTGAGTAAACCTGCTCTCCCCCAATATTTCCAAGTATTATCCTTCGATTGAAGCAAATAAACTGAAGAAAATAATAAAGCAAGAATAAAGGTTAAGAAAAAGGCTGTTCCTACTAATCCTGTTTCGGCTAAGAGACGAAGGAAAAAATTTTTCACCGTAACAACTGTATTTCGCCCGATGTCAGGAGTGAATTTTCTAAGGATTTCAGGGATTTCATATAGGGGTCTGTCTTGGAAATACTCACCAAAGTAAAACGTATAATACCCCAATCCTACACCAGCAATTGGTCTACTTTCGAAAATCTTATACGCAGCATCCCAATAAACAAAACGTTGCGAGAAAGCAATATATTCAAAATAATTCTGTTTCAACTGATCTTTAATAGCCCAATATTCCCATAGTCTGGAAAAATAATTGTTCTTATTGCCAAAATAGAAAATTATTCCAAAGATAATAATTAGGACAATCAAAACAAAGATGATTTTTTTTAAATAAACGTTCTTATGGGCTTGTTGTCTTCCAGTTGTTTTCCCCTTGTCTGGTTTTAATATTATGGCTATGACCAATTGAGCAATGAATAAAAACAATCCTGCTCTTGAATACGTGAAAACTAATACGAATGATGACCAAATTAAAAGGATCAACTCGAGTGTCAGCCAACGCCAACGCCAACGAAAAATAGACCTAGACGAAATCACAGAGGCAAAAAGCCAAGGCATGAGAAGAAATACGATCTGCTCCGCAAACCAATTCGGCTCGAACGTAAACCCCGAGACACGATTGTGGAATAGTTTTCTTGTAGAAATGTACCTTTGAATTTTGTTCAATACCTGAAAATAATCACTCGAAAAATCAACCACATAACCGATTTGCAAACTTCCCCAAGCCAGGGCAATAGCGAATCCACCATAAAGCCAGCGAAGCGCTTGATTTAATTCCTTTTCCGTTTTTGGTAAAAGGGAGACGGTTAAATATATGCCCACTCCTAGGAGAAGCGTGAAGAATGCATGGAGCGCGCGATCAAACAAGGCAGATTCCGAAGCAATCTCAATCCCAGATATAAACCCCAATAACGTAACAACTATCGCTGCAAGAACAAATGCAAATAATGGCAAATAGTGTTTGGGGAGTTTTTCTCTAAATAGTGCTGGGAGTACCGCAAGAATCAAGAGGATTATAAGCGGATAGAAAGACAAGGGTCTTACTAATGCTGCACCACTCAGCGCTGAAGGCAAATATGGAAAACTTGTTACAGGTAAACTCAGAAAGAAGACAGCAAGTGAAACTTTCTCAACTGAGGCTAGTATATTTGTTGCGCGCATTCAGGTTCCTTTACGCTGTATCATGCGCCACCCAAATCAATAAGAAGAATATCCACAGAATCAAACCAATCAAACTACCAATAAGCATGAACAAACCTATAGGATGCAAATCTCTTATTGTTGGAGAACTCTCTAATACTGGCTCGACGATAATATTGGCGGACAACCCCAAACTTTTCAATCCTTCCTGTTCATATTGATCTCTTAATAAGACCCGCTTCTCTTCAAGTGTTTCAAGCCGACCTGGAATTTCATCTAGTTCTGTATCAATCAAGTCAATCACACGTTCAATCCAAGAGATGTAACTAATAACTGGCTCTGTATCTGATGGAAAATCGTTGATAAGTTCATACCAACCTGCGCTCCAGTCCATCCCATACAGTGCAAAAGATTCTATTTCCCATCGACTCGCGTCATCAAGCGTTCCGCTCTGCTCATATGAAGCAAGTTTCTCCTTCCAATCATCCAAACGAATGCGAATATCCCCGAGAATTGCTTGTCGATCTTCTAGCGAACCTATTTCCTTTTCAATTAGATATAACCTTCCGTCAATACTTTTGACTTCGCTTGAATGTTGCAGGGCTGTGTTAACAGATTCAAGGATCACGTCACGCCATGTCTCAACAGCCTCCAATGCTCGCTTTTGATCAAGAACTGTTGCATTTAAATGCCAAAGTCCCGCATTCCGCCAGGAAAGGTTAAGAATACCTCGCAATTTTTCAGGCGAATATTCATCCCAGTATGAATCCAATGCTTGAAGTTTGGTTAATGTATCCCGAATAAAATCATCTGAAAAAGCAATCGCTTCCAACTGACCCATCTGCCAATTTTTGTAATCATCCAGCCTTTGAAAAACCGGTTTTTGCGCTACCTCGGCGATATATCGATCACTAGGCGCACGGTAAGCATCAATGCCCACGTAAAGATCAACACTACCTTGGTATTTATGTGGTGTAAAAGCACAAACACCCCAACCTATCAATCCTCCTACTATCAAACTTAGTGCTGCCCAATACCAAAGGCTAGACATAAGTGACAACAAATCTTGTAATTTCCAAGTTCTCATCAAGCACCCTTGCTCAAATTAAATCCATTATTCTAAATATGATACCTTAATAGTTAATCCTGATTCTTTGTAAAATATTCTAAGGTTGAATAAAATTTAGAGTTTCAACCAGGTTTCCGAGAACCTGCAAAGACTTCCTTACGTATAAAATGTTTTATCAAAGAAAATCCCAACTTCAATCCCATTAAAGAATAATAAAACCAATTAAATAGAAAAAAATAATCCGAGGCAAAATGCTTCTTATAGTATTGGTAATAGGAGAAGTGCCAAGCAACAATAGAACGGGTTGGCTCGACCTTTGACCCGCCTTTTCCTCCAAAATGTGTTACTTTGGCTTCCGGGAAATAAAATATCTTCCAGCCCGCTTGTCTTGCTCTAAGACAGAAATCCGCATCCTCCTGGTACGCGAAAAAACGCTCATCCAAGTATCCAATTTGTTCAACGACCTCTTTACGCACCAGCATACAAGACCCAGAGACACCATCCACTTCACAAGTCTGATTCTCATCCAGGTACCCCAAATAATAACCTGAGAAACGGGGATTACTCGGAAAACGCTTTGCCAACCCAGAAAAATATGTAAACACGTCCCAGGGACGGGCTTCGCTCCTGCGGCACGGTTTTTGCAAACTACCATCCGGGTTCAACACTTTTGGACCGACAATGCCAACATCAGGATGAGAACCCAGAAAATCTACTAAATAATCAATCGCCCCTTCTTGTACCAACGTATCAGGATTAAGCAGAAGAATATATTCGCCCTGTGTGATTTTCATAGCCTTATTCATTGGTTTTGAAAAACCCTCATTTGTTTCGTTTTCTATAATAACAACATCCGGGAACGTTGGCCGCAATAGTTCAACAGAGCCATCTTGTGAATGGTTATCAACGACAATGATTTCATAAGATACACGATGTGTCCCAGAAATGATGGATTGCAAGCAATCATGTAAATAATCACGTGCATTCAAATTGACAATGCAAATGGAGACTAGCATGCAACTATACTTTCCGCAACAAAATAGGAGCTAATAAATTTTTTGAGATATATTGATTAATATCATTTACTTCCACAATTGATTCGGCTTGAATCGCTTTACGCTTCTGCCACATTTGGCGCAAACTTTTTATTGCATCCAACTTGGCACGTATAAATATACATCCCTGACCTCTACTCGTATAATATACCCACATAATTAATGTGTATAATAGATGCACAGGCATATATTTGATCAGTAGGGGCGCGGGCATATTTTTAACAAGTGTCCAGACCATATTTCTGTGCCCATAGTATACTGCGAAATCACTCCTAACTCCAATGCTTCCTGAGCCAACATGATATACAACTGCATCATGGACATACAGACACTTATAACCATTTAAACGCAACCGAAAAGAAAGATCAACATCTTCATGATATGCAAAGTAATCTTCGTCAAAACCACCTACTTGCAGGAAAATGTCCCTCTTATACATTGCAGCAGCAGCACAAGGGCCAAATACCTCTTCAGATTGTAATCCGAACTGATCTGCAGGCATATTATAAAATTGCCGCCAAGCCAGCCCGCTAATATGATATATATCACCTGCTCCATCTAATCGTTCTGGTTTCTCGTTCCGAAGAAGGCGAGAGGCAAAAAATGTATAATTGGGATTCTCATTAGCAGCCTTTAAAAGGTTACCTAACCAAGTAGGAGCTGGATAAGCATCGTTATTTAGCAATACAACCCAATGCCCATTGGCTAACGATACAGCCAAGTTATTTGCTGCAGTATATCCGATATTTTCTCCGGGAGACAATACACGTATTGGAAAATGCCATTTATCCGTTCGGATCGGGCTTCCTCCTTGATTGTCCACTATGAATACTTCAAAGTCTTTATATGTCTGGCTTTCAAGAGACGTTAAACAACTAGATAAGTAACTCTGTTGTCCCCAATGAACAATAATTATACTAATTAATGGAGCTATCATCGATTAATTAGAGGTATATAATCAAAATACGAGAGGTCATAGAATTCATCAGCACCAATATCAGGAAAAGAACCAAAGGGTCTCGGTTGACTATCTACATCAATCTTTATCCTACTTCCTATCGCTTGGTCTATCGCAGGTGAAATGTCCATAATATGGTAATCATAGTTGGGAGGACCAGGAAACTTGAAACCCGCTGAATGAACATGAAGCATTGTATCTAAACCATTGATCGTTCCTACTTGAACAGGAATGTTCGCACTATTTGTATCTCTTTCATTCCCTGCAAACATTCCTTTATTAAAATTAATCGAGCTACCGACCTGAACTACTAAAGCTGCTGCCATATCCCCCCCCTCAATATGATCAGCAATTAAACAATAATCGAGATTTACTGTAGCTGGTATTTGCGGGTCATCGGGTGATGGCCAAGGCTGCACCAATAATCCTTGCCCAAGAACCATTCCCATTCCGAGAATGTTTCCAACAATTGTTGCATGAATAATATCACCATTCACCCCATGGGCAACAATTCCACCACCCCCACCATTCCCCGCTGAGGTATTACCATTTCCTTGATCAGCCACATTTTCAGCAATAATCACGTTTTTCAAAGAAAAATTAGCATTAACTTCCTGCCTATCATCAAAAATGTACAATCCTCCCCCAGCCCCTGTTCCTCCTCTGCCTCCTTCCGCATCACCCCCAATAGATTTATTATCCATAACTCTAGTCTCCTCAATATTTATCGTAGCATTCGCTGAAGTAATGCCGCCACCCGCACTATTTCCCCCCTGTTCACCATCCCCACCTATCGCTTTGTTCCCTTTTACATATGAATTACTAATAGTAATGTGCGTTTTGTTTTCACTAAAATCCTCTACAAATATTCCTCCCCCATATGCCCCGCCTCCATATATTTTTGCATTTCCACCATAAACCTGGTTGTTGATGACATTGACCCCTCGAATTATAACTTCTCCTTGCTCGATACTAATACCACCTCCCAACGCATCAGCTCTGGCTGCAACGATCATACCATTTCCACTTGTGTCTCCTGCTCTTGCCAGATTATTTATAAAATTAGAATATTCCAATGTAACATTGGACTTATATATGAATAGTGCTCCAAATGCAATTCCTCCCCTTTCAGGACCCACGCCACCATATGAGTAATTATTTTCAAAAGTAACATTCTGTATGTATGAAGTTGTTCCAGGTGGCGATTCTTCTATCCTTATAGCAGATCCATCTGCTTGACCACCATAGCCACTATTAGTATTAGCACCAATTGCCATGTTTTCATAAAAAATCATGTCTTTGAGGAAAACGCTTGCATGTTGAACTAACATCCCGCCCCCAACTCCACTTGGATCATATGGCGAGATGTATGTTGGTCCCTGGGCTAAACCGTTTTTAATTGTAAAACCAACCATTTGCAGGTGAGTATTTGTAGTATTGCAGCCAATCACCGCTACTCCTCGATATGAATTTTCCCCATCAATGATCGTAAGATTTCGATGCGGGTCGGCATGCAACCAATTATTGGCTGTGTACCCCCCTATGATGGCTAATCGTTTATCAACAAAACATACTACAGCCCTCGTCCTTAGAAACGAACATATATCCGCAAAAGAATTGTATGTATATGTGCCTTCTGCAACTAGTATTGTGTCACCATTATCTGATTGATTAACCGCGTATTGTATGGAACGACACGGGGAAAGAGGATTTCTACAGTCACTATTATCGTTACCTGTAGAAGCGACATAGCGAATTGTATCATCCGGATTATATGATATATTGGAGATTAAATTATGTTTACCAACAGCTTTTAAGGATTCATTTTCCATGAAAGTTGCTGATATTATCAATTCCATACAACCGATAACCACAATAAGAAAAAGCGATTTCCATCTTTTCATGCGATTCTCATGAAGCGACATTTTCCAGATAATCATTCATAAATATACATAATACGGGAAAACAAATCATTATCTAATCTTTTTGTAACCTAGATTCGAGTATCAAGTCACCATTCCACGCCCACAGTAATAATCATCCAAAGCCAGTTTAGCAAAAAGATCCTTCTCATTTTGGGATAACTGGCTTAAAAAAGTTTCTATTAACATCTGTGCCGTCCAACAGGAAGGATGAAAATCGTGGAGGACACTTTCACGTATTTGTCGAGCATCGCTTGTATAATCCAATGTACCTCTCCTTATTTCATTCCTTATCTCTGCAGGAGCCATCTCCTCTTTAGTTAACTCACGATAGTGGGCTTGCACATCATAATTAGAATCCATTTCATAATACTCAACTTGTGGTTCATTACTGCTCAGAAGTTTCTCCACTTCAAAACTAAACTTAAAAATAATAGGGGCATTGATTGATTTATCAACATTTTCACAGAAACAACCATGAAGATTTACACCAAATGTTTTAGAAACCTTATTGGCTCGATAATCAGTCATTAAATAATATCCATCGACTTTCTGCAAAAATAATTTATTCAAATAGGCCTGTGCTGATCCCCCATAGCCTATGTCCACTACTGCTTGTTGATTATGTTTTAACATTCCTTTCAATTCTAAATACGCAAGAAGACCTTGACGTTCAGATCTAGTTTTATCGACGATCGTCTCATATAAAAATTGAAGTAATGGAGCAAGTTGTTTAATATTACCTTGCCGAACTTCAACCACAGTATCACGAGACCAGCCAAATTTCTCTTCAACATCTTTCCACTGATTATCATTTAAACGAATACCAAAACGTGTGTAAAGGAAATCCCCTACCTTATTCGGAAAATACTCCGTTTTAGCTATTTCAACAATATCATCGAACGAATTAATTGCTGCTACTCCTGCTGCACGTCGGGATAGAACCAAATAATCTGTTAGCGGTACGTCGTGCAAACCTTCACACCAACAATCAAAAATTTCTTTCATCAACTTTCCTTCACGAGACAAGAAGTACAATGCCTCTATATTATCCTTGAGTGAATTTTGCAATAACCACTCAGAAAAACTAACCAATAATGGTCCTACAATGCTATACCCCCAATTGTACGGTTCAACCCGAACTAAGGAAGCCGGGTCAAATGATGGATAAACAATAGGTGAAAAATTCTTCCGTACCACCAAACCTAAAGTAATTTCAGAGTCTACATCTGCTTTCTGCTCATGATACATTATCAATGGTGCAAATCTTGGTAATCCCCTCGCCAACTCCACAGGCTGGAGTACGTGAAGGAAAGAGGACTTCATATCACATGGTATTTGAACATCCGACCTTTCATTATCGCCTATCATTATTAACTGCTCTGGTTTTATTCCAAAATGGCTCAAAACTATTTCGTATAATTTGCCATTATCCTTACGTGCCCCCACCTTGTTCGAGACGAACAAGGTGTTCCACCCCTTATACCCATTTTCATTCAGTAATTTCTCTATCAACTTTTGGGGAAGAAACATATCTGTAATTATCACAACCGGCTTCCCCGTTGCGATGGCATCATTGAATAAATTTAATACATCCCTACGCGGTTCTAATAGTCCTTCCTCGATTTTAACTTCCTTCTCCATCAGAATGTTTAATACATCTTGGGGCATCTTACTAACCTTTTTGAAATACTTGTATATTTCCCCCAAACCCACATCTTTATCACTATCTCGCCGTGCGTATACCTCCGCCAAATCTCTATATTCTTTGTACAATAATCCTCTATCATTCCCAATACTCCTTGCAATTAGTCTCTTTATAGTTTCGGGGTTTAATAAAGGACGAACAAGTAAAGTATCAAATACATCAAAAGCGATTACTTGAACTTTCCGGTCAGAGAGCATTTCCAACATAGATTTGTAATCTCTACCTATGTATTGTTCAAACCTCCAAGGTGACCAACTAGGATTTTCCTCATCACGTAGGATTGCAGGTCTCTTGCCTTCCCGCCAAACACAAAGAGCAAGAAACCGTTCCAATGTATGTGCTAGTGTGCCATCCGTCTGTCCGTGCTCCTCAGGAAAATCCTCCACATTTATACGTGTATTAAATAAAGGGGCTAAAGCATCCGTCCTTGCCCAAAACATGGAGCCTGCAGGATAATCAAAATACCCTCTCGGCATTGGATCAATACTTAGCATGGAGCACAATTTCTTACCCTCTTCTTTATTTGCCAACCATGTGTTTGCCCAATACGGTAACAATGAATAGTTTTGAGGATACACAATACCATAAGGTTGAGAATCTTGTAGGAGAGCTAAAATTCGCCGAACTCTATCTTTGCTCCCCAGCAAACTACGATATAGATAACCCCGCCAACCTCCTGTAGCGCCCATATTATATAATGATTTTTTTGTGTGTATATGTGCAATATAATCATATTGTGATAAATCATCTCTGAATATGCAAAGCATTGGCGCTATATCTCGTCCTCGATTAATTACCTGCCTAATCACTACTTTTTGACAATTCGGAAGATTACTAAAAGCACTTACACAAAGCTTTTCCGCATCATCACTAACAACTGATACATAGAGGTCATATGGAAATGGTACGTTTATTAACCTCTCAGCTAATTCTTTCGCTAGGTCAGGGTAAAAAACATGCAGGTGAATTGCTATATTTCCCTGAAGTTCTAAAATAGGTTCTACTTTATTAAGGTCTAAGAGTCCACTTGGGGAATATGAAATATTTCTTGAAGTAGCAAAGTTTACAAGCCAACCAGAATAATCAGGTGTTCCTTTAAAAATAAACCCAAAATGCGTATAAAACCAAATGACTACTGGATATCTTAATTTGTTAGGAACTGCCTTAATAACAACTTTACCAAATTTATAGATAATGTTCTTTAGCCAGGCAAAGTCATATTTTGTATTGTCCTTTTTGTATATGTTTGAATTATTCGGAAATGTGTCTGATGAAGGGTTAGGGGAACGACCCTCTTTACGCCCATACCGAATATAATGCACTAAAGGATTGACCTCTGATGCCCTTACATCCGGATTATTTGCTATGTAATATCTTGTATCAAAGAATGGTGATGGATTCCTCCCCTCTTTCCAGCCATATCGTACGAAATGCCAAAGAGGATCTTGGTCTGCCTTCCGACAATCTGGATAAGTATGTAGATAATATAAGGAATCAAAGCAGCCACAAAATTTGATAATAATGTAATTAACAATATCTCTTATCATTTATATTAACCTTTTAGTGTCCGCGCGAGTTTTCTTAATGGGCGCGTCATCTGCCAACTTTTACTCAGAGCATAGTCCAGTACCTCTGCTTCCAATTCAGCTATTTCTGATGAAAGACAACTAACTTCCCTTTCCTTTTCAATTACTTCTGATGAAAGACGACTAACTTCCCTTTCCTTTTCAATTACTTCCGATTCTAGCGCATTGATTTTTGCACTCAATTCTCCAAAACCATCATTTAATTGAACATTAATTGGTTGCAATAATTTCAGCAAATGTCTATTGCTTGATTCTCCAATTCCATTTTCAATCCCATAATACAGACCATTCAACCAATTATTTACATTTTGAGACAATAGCCAATGATCTCTTATTGTATTCTGAGCTTCTTTCGCTAATCTTATTCTCAACTCCGAGTCTGTTATCAACATCTCGATGTTGTTTTTCCACTCATCCAATGAATAAGCCAACAATCCATTACGTCCATGCCTGATTACACTTATATATGGTTCTAGCCGAGCATATACACCAGGTACTCCCATGACACTGTATTCGAAATATTTGATTGCACTTTTACATTGATTAAATACATTATCAACAAGAGGAGCAATAAATATATCAATTGACTGCTCTTGAAAAAATCGCGCGAATTCCTCATACGAAGAAGACAAAAAGGGCGTCCACTCCACTTGTGGATATGCCTCAATGTTCTTAGGTGGTGAAATACCCAAGAATTGGAAACGCACTTTTTTTGGAAATCGTTTTATTATATTCTCTATTACAGGAGAAATATATTCTATATCTGGACTATGCGAGTAAGTGCCCATATATCCAATAGTCAATGTATCCCTATAATCTGTTTTAGGACGTGTAGCCTTCATTTGCCATAATTTATCATCCAAATAATTTGGAAGAACAATAATGTTTTGATTCCACACACCCAGTTCTCTTTGTAGCCTTGGAGAAGGCACAACAACCAAATCCGCTTCAATCAAAGCATATAACATGGGCACTAACGCTGGTGTAAAATTATGCATCAGCCTATCTGGATGTTTTTCTGGTAGAAAAAACAAAAAATCGTCAATATCGTAAACAATTGGTTTTCCAAGTGATTTGGCCGTTTCAATTATTTTTAAATAAGAATTGAATCGTTTTGGGAAATCCCTTTGGATAAAAACAATATCTCCCTTTTGAATTGTATCGTATATGCTATCCTTACTTCGCAAACCATCTATAATCTTAATACCGCCCTCTCTCATTGGTGAAATGAGCCTATAATAAGCCATTGCACTTTTTTCTACTAACGATATTGAAAAACAAACCGCAGTTTTTATTTTTTTTTCCATAATTTTTATTACCTAACCTTGATATAAAAACTGAACAGGGAATCAGTTTGCTTAATACTATAATTTCTTACAAATATTAGAGCAATTCTCCCCTCCCTAGTCTTTTGCTTTTACACTTCATCAAATAGGTAATCCAGATGCTTCTCACGGCATCGGATTTTCCCTAACCTGAGAACAATTATTCTCCAATCGCCATTTAATATTACTAAGTTAATGTCATGATTTTATGCAATGTACAATTTGGCTTCAAATAAAGTGCCGACTAAAAATGAAATATTAACTTGTTTATCAAAGGAACTTTCAACTATAACAATGAATTTTGTTTTTTATGCCAATAGTAAATGATCTGTTAGGACATTTTAACTTTGCCTTGACACAATAGTAAATGATCTTTCCATCAAAAATTAATTGGACTCCAATTTAATATACATTGTCTCGTCTAATAACAAATGCGTTCATTACACGACGATGGTATCAAGCCAGTAATCTCTTCTTTCGTTACTCATTTGTAAAAGCAAAGTGCTATCCGTAAGAAGAAATACATTGGATGAATGTGGAATAATTTTACTAAAAAGAATACAATGCTATCGTTTCTCTTAAAAGAGTAGAAGCTTTAGGAGAGATGGTACCATAATTAGCCAATCTTCGCAGCAGATTTAACTCACACTTACAATTTTTATGCTTGAGCACCAAGCCAATAATATACCCATCCATCCACGAATTATGGTTGACCCCTAAATGGACCTGAGAAATAGCGTATTCAGAGACATCTATACCTGATTGAGGTGTAATCAACACCCAGCGTCCGGAAACTCTTTTTGCCTCTACACCCAACGGATGATTGTATCGTAGACTATTTACATCATTTATCGGGTTTTTCATGAAAAGAATCCTTATCTTTTACCTCAGGGAATAACTCGTCCTTTATCTCCTTCTTAGTTGTTGAGAATACAAACGGTTCAAACCGAGGTAGCGGAGAAAAATCGAGATGACGCAATTTTTGCAAGCATTGCAAAGCCCGCCAGGATCGGCTTTGTAGAATATCCTCCAACTGAGCATTCCGCAATTGCAATTGGTGGATTTGTTCAACCATTTGATTTACCTGTTCAACCATTGAATCGGTTTGTTTAAGCTGTACACGCATCTCGCCAATCAAACTGCGCAAGTCCGTATTTTCTTTCCACAAGAGCCAAAAACCCCGTTCATATTCCCTAATAAGACGATGCACTGGCTCTTTTCGCCTACGAAATCGGATTGCCCAGGGAGTAATAAAAGATCCATCAAAATCCACATCCCTAAAAAAGCCTTGTTGCGCAAATTTGTACACCCAATAAGAAGGAGGCTGCACATTATAATGAGTTGCTTCCTTATAATCAAAAGGGGTTGATGAAAACAAAATATCATCACTAAAACGGCAAAGATTCTCAATTGCAGCCTCTCCATCTTTTGCCGGTAAGTGCTCTAAAACCT
>DUEG01000048.1 GCA_011176615.1 Anaerolineae bacterium
CAACTAGCTGATGGGACGCAGGCCCCTCCCGAAGCGGTACAAGACCTTTAGTCATAAAAACTCTAACTTCTATGACCACATGGGGTATTAGCTCCAGTTTCCCGGAGTTATCCCCCTCTTCGGGGCAGGTCACCAACGCGTTACTCACCCGTTCGCCACTAGGAAACCCTCGTACGAATACAAGAGCTCCTCGTTCGACTTGCATGTATTAGGCACGCCGCCAGCGTTCATCCTGAGCCAGGATCAAACTCTCCGCAAAAACTTCTTCACATCTTACGATGTGTTGAGTTCTTCGAAAGAATTTTCCAGGCTTACTCTTTATTTCTGCTTTCTGTCACTATTCAATTGTCAAGGTACCTTTTTTAACGAGGGCGGATTTTACCAGCCCTCCTTGTCTTTGTCAAGTGTCTGTCTAGGGACAATAAAACAGCCCGGTCTCGATCTTTTTTTCGATACCGGTCTGTCAGCCTCACAAAGATTCTTCGTTGGTCGCTGATTCGGACCGTTCTGAAATTGTAATCGATCTGCCTTATATCGGGGCTAGATCTTAATCAGTTATTTGTAAATGAATTATACGCATTAACCGATGCTTGTCAAGGATATTTACAATATTGCTCAGTTATTTAAGGAATCCTTTCTCTTTCTCACAATTTCCATGCTTTCCTTTTAAACATATGCGTATTTCTCAACCATTCCCAATTTTAGTCTCCTTAATATCCCCCTACTCCATCTTCTGTCGCCCTGCTAAGGCTCTTAATAGCGTACTTTGATCTGTATATTCAAGGTCACCACCCATCGGGATTCCGCGCGCAATTCGGGTTATTCGAATGCCAAATGGATTCAAGCGCTTATAAAGATACATCGCAGTTGCATCCCCTTCGATGCTCGGATTAGTCGCAATGATGATTTCTGTTACGCCCCCCGCTTTTACTCTTTCGATTAATTCTCGAATTTTCAAATCTTCAGGACCAATCCCTTCGATCGGGGAAAGCACACCCTGTAAAACATGGTACCGCCCATCGAATCCCCCTGTGCGCTCAAAAGCAAGTACGTCAAGTGGATCTTCAACAACGCACAACAATGAAGCATCTCGCGACTCGTTCCCGCAGATTTCACACACGTCTCTGCCAGCCTCTGTGATGTTAAAACAGATTTTACAGACTCCCGTCCCAGATTTCAAGTTCCGCAAAGCATCCGCTAATTCTTCAGTTAAATTTCCTTGGGCTTTCAATAGGTAAAATGTCAAACGTGAGGCTGTTTTTGGTCCAATACCTGGAAGTCTCGAGAAACCATCGATCAAATTTTGTATCGGTTCTGGGAGGATATTCATCTTAAAATGGCAATCCTCCTGCCAACGGTCCCATTTTCTCAGCAGCCAATGCTTTGGATTTTTCTAATGCAGTATTGAATGCGCTCAATAGCATATCCTCGAGCATCTCAGCATCCTTATCTTCCAAAATAACCGGATCGATTTTAACCTCAACCACACGTTGATCCCCCGTAACAACCACCTTGATCACCCCACCACCCGAGGTCGCTTCCACAGTTTCTTCGGTTAATGCGGCTTGGACAGCCATCATCTGCTCCTGCAATGCCTGAATCTGCCCCATCATTCCCCCTGCACCTGGTTGCTTTCGTTGGATCTTGTTATGTTTCGAACGTTTTGCCATAAAGCCCTCCAAAAAATCCGCTTATAGCGGTTTAAATATACTATTATTGACTATCGACCACTTCTGCGCCAAGATCGCGCACTGCTGTCGCGACCATGCCATCTTGATCCACGCCATCTGGGATTCGGCTGCGCTCGCTAGCCGTTGTAATACATCGAATTGAGATCGTCTCCCCGATCACTTCTTGCAATGCTTCTGATGTATTCTCAATATGTTTCCCCTGCTCCATCTTTACCCTGAGTACATCGGAAACGAACGCTAGGATAAGTTCCCCATGATAAATTCCCAATGGCTTACAGGAATTAAGCAATGCTTGGGTGATAGGATCATAGGCACGTGTCTTACTACGGATTTCGTCCCAATTTTTCTTAATATTCTCCGGCAAGGGGTCAGTTTCTATAATTGGTTTTTCCTTCTTCGCAGGAACACCTTTTTCATTACTAACAAGCGTTTGATTAGACTTCTTCGGTAATCGCGCCTCATTCTCCTTATCTTTAGCAGCCTCTTTTTTCTCTATCAAGGTGACTTCTTCTTGATTAAATAACATGACAGACTCGACAAATGCCATTTCCAGAGGCAATGCTGGCTGCCAAGCGTAGCGTGCTTCACTTGCAGCACGATTAAATATCTGAAGCATTCTTATTATTATTCGGGGTTCCACCTTAAGCGCATGTGCTGCCATCCGGGAACGCACCTCGCCTGTTGCATTAATTTGATCTGCATTTCCGCTTAGGATTAACAGCAATCCACGCATATAATCAACAATCTGCCTGGCAAATTGCCGCGGGTCACTTCCCGCATCCAAAGCCTGATGAATTCGTTCCATGCCTGAAGCAGTATCACCCTCTAAAAGCGATTCCATCAATTGGATAACAGTCTCCCCAGTAGCAGTACCCAGGATCGCTTGTGCGCCTGCGAGCGTAATTTTTCCTTCCGTCGAAGCCAATTGATCAAGCAACGAAATTGCATCCCGGAGGCTGCCAGTTGCTTGTCTGGCGAGGAATGGTAGCGTTTCTTCTTCTACATCCAAATTCTCTGCTTTAACCATTCGCTCAAGTTGCTGGACAATATCCCTTACAGGGATGCGCCTGAACTCATGCCTCTGGCAGCGGGAAAGAACCGTTGCAGGAATCTTGTGCACTTCTGTTGTCGCCAAAATGAAAATCGCATGTGGCGGGGGTTCTTCTAGGGTTTTCAACAACGCATTGAATGCTGCAGTAGAAAGCATGTGGACTTCGTCAATAATATAGACCTTATATCGCCCTTGATTCGGAGTGAAATTGATTTTGTCCCGTAAATCGCGAACATCATCCACGCTTGTATTAGAAGCGGCGTCAATTTCAATCAAATCCAAAAAGCGTCCAGCATTGATCGCTTCACAATGATCACAAGCGTTGCAAGGGCGCTTAGCAGGGTCTTCATCCAAACAATTCACTGCTTTAGCAAGCAGGCGGGCTGTGGACGTCTTCCCCGTTCCACGCGGTCCAGCAAATAAATACGCATGTACCACGCGTTCCCCTGCCACCGCATTTTTAAGTGTTTGAATAATATGATCTTGACCAATGACCTCATCCCAGGTCTTCGGTCGCCATTTATTATATAGGGATTGAGACATTATTTACCTTCCACCTTCCTCTAAGTTAATAGTTTATCAGAGCGTGGTTTTCCGGTCAATAAACACTAACCTTATCGAGATACGCTTTTCATTCACATACAATCGACCCCTGCTTAAATTTCATGCTTGATAGCATTCTGCCACCATTTAAACTCAAGGCAGCGTTTGCCTGCGTCTTGGTAATTTTTGGGAATACCTTCTCCCATGGCTTTACGGATTTCTCCATCCACAATTCTGCAAAAATACCTTATAAGCCTTCCTATGTCAAAGGTCAAGCCAAAGAATCTTACGGGATCTTGTAAGTAGCCCGCACATTTCCTATTGCATCCGTTAACACAACAAAATCCCCGGGGTCCCAAACGGAACTGTCCAACCCCCAATATAAATCGACAACTGTATTCAATCCAGAAGACGTGTGTATAGCAACGGCACCATCTTTAAACAAAGTTAAATGGGGAAATACATATTGATTGCCATCATCATCTTGTAATACCCAATCGGTTAAGGTAATCTCCCCTTGACCGGTTCCGCGAATTAAAACAAATTCGCTCGTCACATCCCCTGCCCCAACCACGCGGTCAATCATAATCGGGCTATTCATATCGCCAGGCGCAGGTGTAATCGTTGGAGGTGGTTTCCCAGCAGATTCCTTATTCAGATTCGGTTCAACTTCGTTTTTTCGTTTTGGAACGAACAAGACTGTTCCTGCACCCAAAGTATTAGGGTCAGTAATTGTATTGATCTCCATTAACTCATCCACGCTAATATCAAACTTCAAGGCAATCTCTCCTAGTGTCTCCCCTTGTTGCACCATGTAAGTTTGCAACGCTTTTGTCGGTTCTGGCTCAGACGTATTCGTTGGAGGATTAATGAATGGAGTGATTGTCGGTGTCTGGGCAATTGGATTGAGTTGCGCCAAATCGGGTTTTGTGTTCTCGCCAGGATGTATACGATCCCAAATGAGGAGCACCGCCAGCATCGTGCAAGCGGAAACGATCACATTCAAGGTCAAATAATAAAACAATCGTTTCCAGCGCTTCATTTTCTCTTCCTCGCCTCTTTATCTTTCATAAATATCAATGGCTTATTCCGTTCCATAATATGATAGCACAAGATAACATTGACGGGGGTATTATTTCTCGCTACAATCTCAGTCGTATAATATATTCATATTTCTATCATATCTTCCAATATCCAGAAACGCAATTCGGGCGAACCAATGACTTATATAATCGATGGTCACAATCTTATACCAAAAATATCTGGCTTATCGCTAAAAGATATTGACGATGAAATCGCCTTAATCAAAATCCTGGTCGCTTTTTGCCAGCGCAAAGGAAAACGGTGCGAGGTATATTTTGATAATGCGCCCCCGGGTCAAATACGCGATCGTAAATTTGGCTCTGTCAAAGCCCATTTTGTGAGTCGAAACATAACCGCCGATCAAGCCATTCTTAACCGTCTACATTCTCTTGGAAAATCCGCCAGAAACTACACTGTAGTAAGTTCTGACCGCCAAGTTCAAGCAGGCGCCCGCGCCGCTCATGCTGCTGTTTACCCCTCTGAAGACTTTGCAAACCTCATCATTGAAGAGCCTGAGGGTTCTCCTCCAGAACTAGGCGCAGATCCTGAGGTATCCTTGAGTGAAAATGAGGTTTCCCAGTGGTTGAGGCTTTTTAACAAAAAAGAAGATGGCAATAATCCTTCAAAGCCCTGACCAATCCCTATACTTAGCCAAAACGTTTCTTGAAGACTATGATTTAAGCGAGGTTAAAATTACACCGATAAACACAAAAGATGCGCTTATGTTCCTACCGCAATCAATCCAAGGCGAGGAATATTAGCGGCTAAAAATCTACCACAAAAAAAGCCTAACTCATTCGAGAAACCCCTGTATTAAACCGCAACAAGAAATTTATAACCAGAAAAAATGTCAAGGAAATTCGCGACTCAACCATAGGTGTAGTGCAACACTGGACATCAATACCCCCCTATCAATCGGACAAATTCTCATCACAAGAGGTAGCGTGTCATATCGGGGAATCACTTACCAAATTCCATGAAGCCAGCATCGCCATACTCTCCTCTGAACACCTTCCCCTTCCTTTCTATGATACCGCCCTCCTTTTAATATTTTGCATAATCCGTTTATGCGACTCTCTAACGCATCCGTTATTTCTCCCAGAACCCAATCGCTCCTCGAGTACACATTTAAATCCCTCGAGACAATTCTTCCAAAACAAGTTCACGATCAAAATCACTGGGGCATCATCCTCGGAAATGCCGATCCTGAAAATCTCTTATCAACGAAATCCGTAGATTATTGGGTCAATTTTGACCAATGTGGGCAGGGAAATTTTATATATGATTTAGGGCTTTTAATGTATTTCTATCTTACCCGCTACCCAGGAAGGGTACTTCGCCAATCCCTATTCAATGGCTGTTCCAAAAGAAGGAAAGAAGCGATTAGGCTCTCAACGATTTAGAAACCCGAACCCTATTCAGCGCCTTGACCGAATTATCTTTCAAAGCCACCCAAATCCAATGACCCTGTGCTCTCGGAACAAATACCCCATTTCTGTCGTGTTATGTGTCAACGATATCTAGATAATCAAAGTTTCCTTTCCTTATAAGCGCTAACAAAATGTTAATCAACTTTTAATTCATTTCTAAGGTATTTCGTGTATTATTCACAACTCGGTATCTAATTTATTTTTACTGGTGCCCAAAGGTACCTAGCCACCATTTATTTTGCCGGAAACACCCCCCTATGGTCAAGGCAGTTGGTGGTCTTCATTAGAAGATAGCCTGGCGTACTTCCTACGTCTGGCTATTTTCTTTAACGAATTCCTTTACCCTAAAGGATGCCGCGTTCATCTCTAATTTTCAATTCCCCACAAAATCCATCTAAAGAAAAAATTAATCAAATTATCACATTAATAACGATAATAATGGTGACAATCATCACGGATTTATATGCAATTTACACTATCAGGATTATCGACTAGTGATGTAAAATATGTTTGTATTGGAGTAAGTGAAACTTTATCTTTATTGTTAACAACACGCCACCTCTTATGATATACTCATTGGGGTCGCATGTAAGCAAGATCAACAAATTAGAATAAAGACACTAAGGACATATACGCAGTATCATTTGGCATCAATTGCAAGAAAGTAACGACACTGCACTTTGTCCCGAACACTTTATCGAAACATTTTCTAACAGCGAGGACTCTATGGCAATAGAATTCCTTCCCATTGCAATCTTGTTCGTCTTGGCAATCGCACTTGCAGTGTTTATTGTTTTTTTGGGTTCAATATTTGGACCCAAACGCTATATCAATACAAAAATGATGCCATATGAATCTGGGATGACCCCGATCGGTCCCGGCACCCGGCGCATGAATGTGCGATTCTATCTGATTGCAGTCCTTTTCATCTTATTTGATATCGAAGTGATCTTTTTCCTACCCTGGGCAGTCGTTTTTCGCAGCCTAGGGCTATTTGCGTTAATCGAAATGCTCGTCTTTATCGGTATATTACTGGTGGGCTACGTATATGCATGGAAAAAAGGAGCATTGGAATGGGAGTAGAACAAAAACTAGGAAATATGGGTTTTGTTACCACAACTCTTGAAGAAGCAATCAATTGGGGAAGAACGCGTGCTATGTGGCCCCTACTTTCCGGTTTAGCCTGCTGTGCAATCGAAATGATGGCAGCACAGGCAGCCCATTACGACATGAGCCGTTTCGGAATGGAACTCATGCGCGCAAGTCCACGCCAATCCGACCTTCTTATTGTTGCCGGACGTGTCACCCGAAAGATGGCGCCAGTACTCCGTAGATTATATGACCAAATGCCAGACCCTAAATGGTGTATCGCCATGGGGGATTGTGCATCAAGCGGTGGTGTTTTTAATAATTATGCAGTCCTTCAAGGCGTGGATGAAATCATCCCCGTAGATATGTATGTCGCTGGCTGCCCACCCCGCCCAGAAGAATTAATTCATGGCGTCCTTGCTCTTTATGAGCGAGTCCAAAATGAAAAACTCGACAAATGGAAATAACCATATAGCCATTCTAATAGCGAGAAGAAAATGAGCGAACAGATTCAAATGATTGCCAAGGCTTTCCAGGAACGTTTCAATGCCGAAATGCAAGCGTTCCGCGGCGATGTGGAATTAATTGTATCAAGAGACTACATCGTCGAGGCAGCAAAAACCCTCCGCGACGTTTACGGCTTTGAAATGCTAACCGCAATTACAGCAGTGGATTATTTTCCGAATGAAGATCCACGTTTCCATGTACTTTATATGTTCTTCTCTTATAGCAAGAATATCCGCTTACGCATTCGTGTACCAGTCCCAGGTCTCAAGCCGGTGATACCCACAATCGAAAAAATCTTCCCCAATGCTAATTGGTATGAACGTGAAGTGTGGGACTTGTTTGGTATTAATGTAGAAGGAAGCCATGACTTGCGCCGACTTATCATGCCTCAAGATTGGGAAGGACATCCACTAAGAAAAGATTATCCGCTAGGGTACGAAGAAGTGCAATTCACCTTCAACTACGACGAAATTAATCTGCACAAAATCTTCCCTAAAGAATAGAATGGTACAACGGGTTTTAATATGACCGAACTTAAGGAATACGACATAAACAAACTTAAAAACCTGGTTTCGGATCGGGCTATCAAAGGCGAGACCATGCTGCTAAATATGGGTCCCCAGCATCCAAGCACGCATGGTGTCCTCCGTTTATTGCTCGAACTTGACGGTGAAACAATCGTCAATTGCCTTCCAGATATCGGCTTCTTACACACGGGTATCGAGAAGAACATGGAAGCGAAAACCTATCAGCAAGCCGAGGTGATGACGGACCGCCTCGATTACCTTAATACAGTAGGCAATAATTTTACCTACTGCATGGCAGTCGAAAAATTAGTCGGTTTAGATGTTCCTGTACGAGCACAAGTCATCCGTGTCATTCTAGCGGAATTACAGCGGATTGCTTCACATCTGGTTTGGCTGGGCACCCAATCTCTTGACCTCGCAGCCATGTCCGTTTTCCTGTATTGTTTCCGTGAGCGCGAGATGATTCTCGATATCTTGGAATTAGTATCTGGTCAACGGATGATGACGACTTATATTCGCCCTGGAGGTTTATGGCGGGACGTACCTGATGAATTCGATCAAGCCGTTCGCCAATTCCTTGATTATATGCCAAAGCGCGTAGATCAATACGAAACTCTTCTCACAAAAAATCCGCTATATATTGACCGTACCAGACATATTGGGGTAATCTCAAAAGAAGATGCGCTACATTGGGGATTGACTGGTCCGACATTACGAGGGTCCGGTATTCCATATGATATTCGAAAAGTCCAACCCTACTCCGGTTATGAGCAATATGATTTCATCGTTCCCACTGAAGAAGCCGGAGATGTTTACTCTCGATACCAAGTTCGTATTATGGAAATGCGCCAATCACTGCGCATCATCCACCAAGCAATCGATAACCTCCCCTCCGGGCCCATTCGCAGCGATAACCGAAAATACATTCCTCCCCCACGCTCGGAAATTGGCGTAAGCATGGAAGCCTTGATCCACCACTTCAAATTATGGACTGAGGGCTTCAATGCCCCCAAAGGCTCCGTTTATACAGTCACGGAATCACCACGTGGAGAATTGGGATGCTATTTAGAAAGTGACGGCGGGACTAAGCCATATCGCGCTTACTGGCGTACACCTTCTTTTCCCCACCTACAAATCCTTCCGAAATTGTCCAAGGGGCACTTGGTTGCAGATATTGTTGCCATTATCGGAAGCATTGACATCGTCTTGGGAGACGTAGACCGGTGAACAAATTAGAAGAAAAATACAAAATAGAAATTAAGCACGTTCTTTCCAAGTATCCAAATGAACACAAGCGCTCAGCAGTAATGCCCTTACTGTACCTAGCGCAACGAGACGGGGGTTTTGTAACAGAAGAAGCGATGGAAGACATCGCAGAAATCCTGGAGTTGAGTACAACTGAAGTGGCATCGATTGTAGGGTTCTATACTTTATTTCATGCCCATTCGGCTGGAAAATACCGCATTCAAATATGCAATGACCTCTCCTGCGCTTTACGTGGCGCCGACTCTTTCTTAGAAGAATTATGTAAAGAACTGGGTATCAAACCTGGTGAAACAACACCTGATGGATTGGTTACCATCGAGCCGGTCATGTGCTTGGCAGCATGCCATCGAGCGCCTGTTTTCCAGGTGCAAACAGGAGAAGGTTTGCTTTACTATGAAAATCAAACAGTCGAATCCGCCCTAGAACTGATTGAATCTTGGCGGGAGAAAGAGAAAAAAGGAAGTGAGGAGACTGTATGAACGAATACATACTCCTGCGCCATCGAACCATTCCAAATATCAAAGACCTAAAAGAATATCAGGCAATTGGTGGATTCGAAGCCTTTAAAAAATCGGTTACCAGCATGACACCCAGCGAGGTCACTGATATAGTCAAAGCATCAGGGCTTCGCGGACGCGGAGGCGCCGGATTCCCCACTGGTTTGAAATGGTCCTTCATGGACAACAAGAACTGGCCTCATTACGTCATTGCTAACGCGGATGAATCCGAACCGGGCACTTTCAAGGACCGCGAAATCATGGAAAACAATCCTTTCCAGTTTCTCGAAGGGGTCGCGATTTCCTCATTCGCCGTTGGGGCAAATGCCGCATATATTTATTTGCGGGGAGAATTCTGGCAAATTGCTCACTTTCTAGATGACAAAATTGCCGAACTTGAACAAATGGGCATCCTTGGCGATAAACTGTTCGGAACAGATTATTCCTTGCACATATACACCCATTTGGGCGCTGGGGCTTATATCTGCGGCGAAGAAACCGCATTGCTCGAATCTCTTGAGGGGAAACGCGGTCAACCCCGCTTACGCCCACCATTTCCACCATCCTATGGTCTTTACGGAAAACCAACGGTGGTCAATAACGTCGAAACGCTCACCAACGTACCAATGATCCTTGAGCATGGAGCCAATTGGTATAAATCTATTGGAACAGAAGATAGCGCTGGCGTAAAAATATTCAGTTTATCAGGACGCGTTAAAAAACCAGGGAACTATGAATTACCCTTTGGAACGACATTCCGAGAATTGATCTTTGAACACGGCGGAGGTATCATAGATGATCGCGCAATCAAAGCAATCATGCCTGCTGGCGCATCCTCTTCGCTCATCGTAGCAGATGATAAAGCCCTTGATACCCCTATGGATTATGCATCAGTCCGAACATTGGGCGCCGATCTTGGCTCCGCATCTGTGATCGTCATTGACGACAGCGTTAGTATAGACTGGGTAATAAACAAAACCATTCATTTCTTCAAACATGAATCTTGCGGTAAATGTACACCCTGCAGGGAAGGTAATTATTGGATGCAGCACCTTATTGAACGAATCCACGCCGGGGTTGGAGAACAACACGAAGTCGAACTCCTTTATAACGTCGCAAAGAACATTCAGGGGAAATGCTTCTGCGCGCTCGGCGAGTTCTCTACAATGGCAGTAACCACAGGAATTGAACGCTTTCCACAAGATTTCGAAGACAAAGCAAAATCAAGCATAGACGGATAGGCTATGACCAAACTAGTCACACTCACCATTGATGGCAAACAAGTAATTGCAGAACAAGGTACCCTTGTTGTGGATGCTGCAAAAAATGCTGGGATCGATATTCCAGTCTTATGCTACCATCCAAAAATGGAACCCGTTGGGATGTGCCGAATGTGCCTCGTTGAAATCGGTCGCCCGCTACGAGACAGAAAAACAGGTGAATTAGTACTTGAAGAAGATGGCTCCCCAAAAATTCAATTCGGCAGAAATCTTGAAACTGCCTGTACTACCCCAGTAAGCGAGGGGATGATCGTTAACGGTCTTTCTGAAAAAGTACGGGAAGCACGTAAAGAGGTTTTGGAATTCCTGCTTACCTCCCATCCCCTGGACTGCCCAGTGTGTGACAAAGGCGGAGAATGCGCGCTGCAAAACCTCACATTGGAATATGGACCTGTTACAAGCCGTTTTAAATTCGATGACAAAATTCATTTTCAAAAGCATATCCCCCTCAGTGATTTAATCTTTCTTGACCGGGAACGTTGCATCTTATGCGGACGTTGTATCCGCTTCCAGGATGAAATCGTCGGGGACCCCGTGATTGCTTTCGATCATCGTGGCAGAAGTACTGAAGTTTTCACCAATTCAGATCCAGGTTTTGATTCTTATTGGTCAGGAAATACAACCGATTTATGCCCCGTTGGGGCGTTGACCACCGCCGATTTCCGCTTCGGATCTCGTCCGTGGGAATTGAATTACACGGCTTCCCTCTCCCCGCACAGTCCTGTAGGGGCAAATCTAAGTATCAATGTGCGTCGTGAAGCCAAATCAAATGGACAAATCGTCATCAAAAGAATCATGCCCAGACAAAATGAATGGGTCAATGAAATTTGGATCAGCGATAAAGACCGATTCGGATATCACTTTTACGAAAGCGAAGAGCGTTTACTCAAGCCTCTTGTACGAGAAAATGGCGAACTTAAAGAAACCTCTTGGGAAAATGCTCTCGATAAAGCCGCTCAAGCCATTAAAAACCATAGAGAAGGTTTGCTCACTTTGGTAAGTGGACGCCTCTCTAATGAGGACTTGTTCAACGCAGCCCAGATTACCAAAGATGTAGGGGGCAAAACTGCCCTTTATACAAATATGGCTGGCGGCGACCTGGTTTCACAGGTCGGCTTACCACCCGATTCAAACTTCAAAGAGTTGGGAGCAGGCACAACAATACTGGTTATTGCCAGTGACCTCGAAGAAGAAGCCCCTATCTGGTGGCTGCGAACAAAACAAGCCTCCGAGCGAGGCGCAACGCTAATCGTCGCAAACCCGCGCCCGACTAAACGCGACCGTTATGCAGACTTCACCTTACGCTACGCTTATGGGGAAGAGGCTGCAATCGTAGAGTCACTTATGGACAGCCAAAGCGATGCTGCCAAGGCGTTCACACAAGCCGAGAATGCTGTGGTTATTTTTGGTAGTGAAGGTACTGGACTAGAAAGTTCAACAGTACTCGCAACTGCCTGTGCTGATTTATTGCTCAAAACCAACCATGTCGGCAGACCGAACAACGGCTTGATTGGCGTATGGCAGCGCCCCAATACCCAAGGTGCTTGGGATATGGGCTTCCGACCAGTCGCTGACTTAGCGGGGTCAATTAAAGCAGCCAATATTCTTTATATCATCGCCGCTGACCCATTAGGTGATAACCCTGCGCTAAAACAAAGTCTTCAAGAGGCTGATTTTGTCATCGTTCAAGAACTTTTCCTCACGGAAACTGCCAAACTCGCAGATATCGTCCTCCCCGCCCAAACCCTTTTCGAGCGAGAAGGAACCTTCACATCAGGCGAGCGGCGTGTACAACGCTTCTATCCAGCAGTTTCTCCCCGTGGAGAAACCCTCGCGGATTTCGATATTTCCTCCAAACTCGGTGTTAAGTTGGGGTTAGACCTCCCAGGTCAATTTCCATCGCTTGTGATGCCTCGGATCTGCGAAACTTTTCCCGCTTACCAAGGAATCACTTATCAAAAACTTGCTCAAGTGATAAAGCAAAACCCAATCATCGGTCGAGAGGACCTGTATTACGGAGGCACCTCTTACGAAAACAAACAAGGTTTGGGTTTGCAATTACCACTCAGCGAAACAAACAATGAGAGCACAAAAGCACCAATCGACCTTCCTCAAAAAATTGAAGTTCCGGAAGGAAGTTTGCTGGCTGTACCGGTTACTAGGCTCTATGACCGCGGGCAGTTGATCACCAAATCAGAAATCCTACAGGCGCATATCCCTGAGC
>DUEG01000049.1 GCA_011176615.1 Anaerolineae bacterium
CAATATTATCCTGCCAAATTTAAACACAAATAATCATAAAGAGGATTCAGCATGAAGAATTTCCGCGAATTAAGATGGGGTATTGCGGCTGGCTTCTTATCGCTGATCATCCTCATTGGGGCAATATCTTTATCATTTTATGAAGGGCAAATAAACTTAATCCTCGCCCCCTCGCCCACAGCAACCTTTTCGATGGCTGAAGTATTCCCATCCCCAACTCAATTCATCCCTACTAGTACCTTTGAAAAGATTACCTCAATTGTCCAAATGCCCACCAAAACCTCTACTAAACAACAATTAATGACTCTCGCTCCTAGCCAAACGATCATCCCCGCAGTAGTAGCCCAAGTTTGTACACCCCCGGAAGGATGGATACCAATATCGATAAGTTCCGGTATCATTCTAGAATTAATCTCAGAAGTCTATAACATTTCGATTGAGGATATTATTGCCGCTAATTGTTTGGATTCAACAGATATTGGAGCACTTGATGTGCTCTATGTGTATGCGCCAACCCCTACTGGTTCCATTTTACGGTGTGGACCACCAGAGGGGTGGATAACATATAAGGTCAAATCTGGCGATAATCTTTTCCGCATCGGGTTATCCTACGGGGTAACGGTTTCAGAATTACAGTTTGCCAATTGTCTTGGTAACTCCAGCCTGATAATTACGGGTCAAATCTTGTATGTTCCGAATGTTATTCCTAAGACAATTGCGCCTACGCCAACGAGAACTAAAAAGCCAAAGAAAACGCCCAAGGTTGAACATCCAACCCCAACACCCACACAAGAAATCACCTATACGAGCACTCCCAGCCCTACACCCACACAAGCAATCACCTACACGAGCACTCCTAGCCTTACCTTGACTGCAACCCCGATACCAACCACACCAACACCAACATTGACATTTACTGAAACGCCGACATTCACTCCAAGCGCAACACCGACGATAACAATTGAACCAACACCAACGGCTATTGAATTAAACACACCAACACCTTAACGTGATTGTAGATGAAAAAAGAACTCGTACGACCAATAACAAAATATCGCCAATACAATTTTTCTTCCAAAGTTGGGAAAGAACCTTCAGCAACGCGATATTTTAATTCTATGAATCGACCACCACAAAAGCACATATCACTTCGTAAGCAAACACAGATGGAACAATGGAAAGGCGCATTTCGTGTTTTCTTATTGCTCATTACTCTTGTTATTTTGTCATTGGTCACTTATGCATGTTCAATAAAACCAAATCAAAACTGGTTTACTGCGCTTGGGTCAGGAATTCAAGAACCCTCCCAGAAAATCTCTTACCTAGTTTCAGCCCCTAACGCGACACCAACAGCCACTCCTTTCCAACCCATCGATCCGACTCCTACCTACCTGCCATCAAAATCGAAAACAAATGTGCCGGAAAATAAGAAAAACGAAAACAATAATCCTAATGATTTAGTTCCTACCTTGTCAACCTCATCAGACCAAATAAATATCTTGCTTCTTGGATCAGATCAACGACCTTTTGACGGCGGCTTCCGAACCGATACGATCATCCTGCTAATCTTAAAACCATCCCAGGGAACAGCAAGCATGGTTTCATTTCCAAGAGATTTGTACGTAAACATTCCCTATCATGGAGAAAATCGGATCAACACAGCAATGGTGGTTGGCGGATTCCCCTTGCTAAACGATACTTTAGAGATTAACTTCGGTGTGCGCGCTCAGCATTATGTGATGGTAAATTTCTGGGCTTTTGTTCAGACAATAGACAGCCTTGGTGGTATCGATGTACATGTATCAACGCCCTTGACAGATCACCGCGAAGGTTACGGGCAGTTCACAATACCCGCAGGAACGGTGCATATGGATGGGGATACAGCATTATGGTATGCAAGATCACGATATTCATCGTCTGATTTCGCTCGCACACGGCGCCAGCAGGAAGTCATTCGGGCAATATTTGAGCGCCTTTTAAGCCTGAATGCTATCGAACGAGCGCCTGAAATCTATGATATTTATAGCAAAAATGTTACAACTGATCTTTCACTTGGAGACATTACCCCGCTCATACCCCTGGCAATCAAACTAACTGACCCTTCAAGAATGCAAAACTATCTTATCGATCCTTCCTATGTAACCCCGTGGACCACTCCTGGAGGAGCCCAAGTGCTTCTACCAAACAGATATGCTATCCAAGGTTTACTTCGCCAGGCGATTGGTGCTCCATAAAAAAGAGGAACTTTGCAAACAATACCTTCAACATGCGGAAACTTATCTAAAACCTGCTTCACTTGAGTAATGCTTTAAAGAGGAGAAATACAGGATGACACTTCAAGGCAAAGGCTTTTTCATCTGGAAAATTAGGAACTGTGAAGGAGGAAATCCAAATTCAATCGGGATGAAGGCACTCGAGGCTGGACTAAGCCATGTGCTTATAAAGGTTGCTAACGGAATCTATTCATACAATTATGATTGGGATGCCAGAATCGACCTAGTACCTCCTGTCGCTCAGGCACTGAAAGCGCGCGGAATATCCGTTTGGGGATGGCATTATGTCTATGGAGATGACCCAATTAACGAAGCGCGGAAAGCAATCCAAAGAATTGAGGAATTAGGTCTTGATGGTTACGTAATTGATGCTGAAGGACCTTATAAAGACCCATCCAAAAAGAAGGCTGCAACCACTTTTATGAACACAATCAAGGCAAGTGTTCCTAACACACCGCTTGCGCTTAGTTCCTATCGGTTTCCATCCTACCACCCACAACTACCTTGGAATGAGTTCCTCTCGAAGGTTGATTATAATATGCCTCAGGTATATTGGATGTATGCGGACAATCCTGAAGAGCAACTCGACCGATGTATACGCGAATATGGTTCTATGCCCTACACCCCTCCGATGATTCCAACGGGCGCAGCGTTCACCGAAGGTGGATGGGCAGCAACAGCATCTGAAGTACTCGAGTTCCTCCAAGCAGTGCGCAGTTTCAACTTGACCGCAACAAATTTTTGGGAGTGGGACTCCTGCCGAAATCATTTGCCCGCGGATGTTTGGGATACTATCAGCGCTTACGATTGGGAAACAGGATTTATTCCCCCTTCCGATATCACCGGAAAATATATATTTGCTTTGAACACGCATGATCCCGGACAAGTTATTGATCTTTATACACCGACTGCAGTGCATGTCAGCACAGCGCGCACAATACAAGGTCAGGCTTTGATTCGGGCTTGGTATTCAACATTCTTGAATACGATTCTCCCCAATGCTACTTTTATCCTCACAAGTTTTTCCGGTACAGGCAGTACACGCCATTTTACCTGGACAGCGAGTTCTGATCGAGGGACAGTATCAAATGGTAACGATACTTTCGGTTTGATTGATGACAAAATCTCTTATCATTTTTCGTTTTTCAATGTAATTCCTCAATGAAATAATCCTGATCTCACAAAAAGAGAAATATCAATCCCCACAAATCTGTGGAGGTTGGTTTGTTGTCGAATGAATATCTTAGGAGTTTTTTAATAAGAATATCTTTCGCATTCTTTATACTTAACCATTATCCAATGGTTGATCCTAATGACTCACGGATCTAACGTTTACTGGTAGATACACAGCATACCCTCCTACGATAATCCTTGATTGTCTATGAATTACTCCATTTGTATGATCGTCGATTAATACCTCATTCACAATATTATAAGGAACAGAAATCTCATCAGGGATAGTTGCATCAAATTGGATAACTACTGGCAAGGCTGGAGGAACTTCCCCGTTCCACATTACTATACCATTTGATTGCGAGACAGATCCGGAGGTTGCACTAAGATTTCCAGAAAACACAAGTTCACTGGGCAATGTGTCTGTGATAGACACGTACCCAAGTTTTGGACCATTATTCTCAAGTACAATTTTGTAAGTTAGCGTTTCTCCAGGAGATGGGACAGGGTTATTTACCTGTTTTCGCGAAAGTTCCAGGTTACCTGACAGGACTGCCCCAAGGCGTTGGTAACTTCCACGTCCTGTTCCCCAAAGGATTCGTGCTCCTGCCGTACCTGGCAAATCATAGGCAACCAGCCCAGCATGAGCAGTATTTAGTAATATCTCTAAGTCAGGGTCATTGTCAATGTTTGCCAAGGTGGGAGCCGCTAAGGCGCCATTCCAATTCCAACTCCCCTTAGGTTCAGGTATGGGCACTTGATAGATTTGATTTCCCTGGTAGTCCAGGATATGTAAATACCCGGTTTTTCCACTGCCTTTTTGAGTCCAAGAAGAAAAAATAACCTCTGGGAAACCATCTGAATTCAAATCAGCAACGACCGGTTCAGATGCAAACCGATAAAATCCCTCGCCTGGATTATAGACCGAAAATGGCCAATTTCCATGTTCTGTCTTATCTAACCACACCGCGTGCAAACGACCATCATACGAAGGAAACAGAATCTCCAAATTACCATCACCATCTAAATCCACTGTCACCGGATTTGGTTGCACGCTTTCAATAAGATTGTAATCTTCACTCAAGGGAGCCCCTGTATTTAACGGTGGTTCTGTCCAATCGAATGGGTTTGCAACAAAACGTGTGCGATCTAGATTGAAGATGTAAGGCGTGTAAAATAAATCAGTGTATGGACTCGTATGACAATCATGCACATTCCCAATGACAACGGTTTCTACGATTCCATCATGATTAACATCTACAATATTTGCAGGCCCATTGGAAAAATTAGCCCTTGCTGTCGGTTCTGTATAACAAGGACCCCAACCGCGCTGCTCATATTCAATTTCTACATACGCGGGTACTTCTCCCCATTTATCCATGTCATGTCCAGCATGGTCATGGTAAACCGAGTTTGTTTTTAATTGCGTACCATCATCATCATAAGCACATACCGTTATTGTATCTGAAGGGATAACTACTTCCTTATCCCCATCATTATCCATATCACCAATCCCAATATTGTCATTGTATATTCCTGCAGCAGAACCCTCTTCTGAATTCAACTGTGGCCAACCGGTCCGAATAACGCCGTTAGGTTCTAAAACCCAAACATTTATTTGATTCAAGCGCGCTAGCCCAACGATGATTTCCATTTTATTATCCCCATCCAGGTCATCGACTGCAAGAGAGCGGAATTCGTTTTCAGCAAGATGCTGTGGCCACCCAGGCTTGAAATAACCTTCTTTATCATAAACCGATACAGTTCCACCGCTATGCGCCGTGATAATTTCAATATTCCCGTCATTATCAATATCAGCAAGCACAATCCCTGCCCATGTTCTTCCTACATTATCCACGCTATTCGGATCAACGCTACGATCATACCCAGATTTTACACGCCACTGTAAAACTCCGGTTTCTCCATCAACTGAAATAATTGAATATGCTGAACTAACAATATCCATATGACCATCACCATTAAGATCTGCAACGACCGGTGATGAATACCATCCTGTCTCGCACCAAGAAGAATAACAACCCCCATACGCCCATTTTAATATCGGTTCATTAATGCTCTGTGCGACTGAACCTTTTGGACTTCCTCTTCCAATAAATCCTAAAATAACCAATGCTAAAAATGACATTACTTTTTTCATTTTGTTCATCATTTCTCTCGATATCATTTGCCAATTATTTTTTTATCCTCATTCACTCACTACACCCAAAATTCCCAAAAGTAATAAGATAAATTTCGAATTAATTTACCAATACAGCGCTATAAATGTCAATTCGCTCTTTAGTACTAGCATCAATAATCATTTCTTAAATCGAAGAATAAATTGACAATTTAGATACCCCGTTTTGTTGCGTATTGCGGATCCGAACCGAATCCCTACTTTTTATACCCTCTTAGAAAACACTTATAACGCGAAAAACTTGAACATACCGCTTCCCCTGCCCCAAACCACTTTAACGAGATATCTAACAATCTTTTGGAACCGCGTTATGGCGCTCAAATAATATTCGTTTAGGCTGATCGCTTGATTCACAATAAAAGCAGGCGTGCGATGCAATCGCACGCCTGCTAATTTCCACTACTCAACACAAGGGTTAATACAGGGGAGACATCAAAATCATTTTTCCCTTACCTCTGGTCGTAGTAATCTTAGGGGAAGGGTTATTCCGACAATTTTGTCTCCAATCTTTAAATCCAAGAATTTTCCTCCGCGCTGAGCAGTTCGCTTGCGGATAGGGGCTTGGTCCAAACGCACCATCTTTGCAGCATGTTTTGATAAATGCAAAGTTACACGCCAATTCCCTTTGCCCACTGCAATTCCTACGAGCCGCACTGTCTCCGGTAATTTCCAGGCAACAACCCCCTGCCCATGCCGACCTTGTTTTGGAAAGTCTTTTCCCACAATTCGTTTTGCTTTTCCATCAGATGCCAACAAACAAACTTCATAGCGTGAGGGTAATAATGCCATCCCGATAACTTCGTCCCCTACTTTTAGTTTCATACCCATTACACCAGCGGCAACTAATCCCATCGGACGGACATCGTCTTCGGAAAATCTGATTGCCATGCCGCCTGCTGTAACCAGCAGAATGTCCTTGTCCCCATTACTAATATGTACCCACCCAAGACGGTCTCCATCATTCACCTTTACGAGCGTAAAAGTCTTTGCCGATGGTCCGGGAAGATCAATTATCGGTGTTTTTTTAACCATTCCACCTGCTGTAGCCGTAATGAGAAACCAACCTTCTTTTAATTTGGATTTTGGGGGCAGTGAAAAAACAGCCGCAAGAACTTCTCCCTTTGAAAAAGGTGATATTCTTGATATCTCAATGCCATTCGAAGGTTTATCCGTTTCCGGAATCGTATGGACAGGAATAGCAGCGGTCTCCCCCTTCTCCGAAACTAAATATAGCGTATCTCTTTTGTTAACATGAACCAACCATTTTGGCGCTTCTATACCACTTTGCTTTGGAAAATTTCCCTCTATTGCTAGGGATATTAGTTGATCGTTAGTAACAACCACCCAACCATCTGTTGAAGGTCCAAGATCCGTCATTCGTACAGGTGTCGTCGTAGTTAATTTATCTTTTAAATGAATTATCTGCGTCTTTCGTCGATCACTAAACTTATTCTTAACATCCTGCAATTCTTCGACAACTAATAAGCGCATTTTTGCCGGCGACTTCAATAAACCACTCAGACGTTTAATTGTCGCCATCAATTCTTTGTATTCAAGATCAATCTTTTTCCGTTCCAAAGACGCTAGTCGTCTAAGGGGCATATCTAAGATCGCTTGTGCTTGTACCTTGGTGAGTTTAAATCGTTTTCGAAGGTTCGTCCTGGCAGAATCAACCGTCCGCGATTTTCGGATAATACTGATGACCTCATTTAAATTTTGTAGTGCAATCCGCAATCCAGCAAGCACGTGTGCTTGATGTTTGGCTTTCGATAGGTCATATTCACTCCGTCTTTTAATAATCTCTAAACGGTGATCAAGATACACTCGCAGGGCTTGTTTAAGGCTTAGTAAGCGGGGTTCCCCGTTAACCAAAGCAAGCATGATTATCCCGAAAGTACTTTGCATGGGCGTGCGCTTAAAAAGTTTGCCTAAAACTTTGTCGGGGTCTGCATTTTTATTTAATTCAATGACAATCCGCATTCCATGGCGATCCGATTCATCACGAATGTCCGTCAAACCTTCCAAAACCCCAGCCCTGACCAAGTTGGCTATTCTCTCAATCAATGATGATTTGTTTGTCATATATGGAAGTTCGTTCACAATAATCTGATGTCGCCCCCGACTCATTTCTTCGATATGCGCATGGGCTCTAACCTGTATCCGCCCTCGTCCCCGCCCATAAGCGCCCATTAATCCGCCATTTTCACCTTCAACATCCAGGATCAAACCACCAGTAGGAAAATCAGGACCCTTAATAAATTTCATCAGATCGTCTACGTTTATATCATCGATCTTTCGCCAATTTTCGAGCATGTAAATCAATGCATCCACTACCTCACCAAGATTGTGTGGAGGAATATTCGTAGACATCCCAACTGCAATTCCGGCAATTCCATTTACCAATAAATTAGGCACCGCCGCAGGAAGAACAATTGGTTCTTCCATCGTTTCATCGAAATTAGAAACAAAATCAACAGTGTCTTTATTAATATCTGCTAACAGATAAGATGCAAGCGAAGCCATACGCGCTTCTGTGTAACGCATCGCTGCGGGAGAATCGCCATCCACACTTCCAAAGTTTCCTTGCCCATCAACTAATGGATACCGCATCGAAAAGTCCTGTGCCATACGTGCCATTGCATCATAGACCGCCATATCACCATGGGGATGATATTTTCCGAGAACTTCCCCGACAATCCTGGCAGATTTTTTATAGGGCGAGTCTGGTCTTATACCCATATCATGCATTGCGTACAAAATCCGGCGATGTACCGGCTTTAAACCATCCCGAGCATCTGGCAAAGCACGCGAAACGATAACACTCATAGCATATTCCAAATATGACTGTTGCATTTCGCGGTCAATGTCAATCTTACGTACAACTCCAATTTCCATATTAATCTCCAAATTAGTCTCAAAATCAGAAGAGGGGTCCATCAGGGTCTAACAATAATGCTTTAGAATTTATTAAGTATGATGTGGAATAATTCCCCTAACATGATTACTATTTTTAAAAAATATTTTATTTATATTCTCCTAAGTAAAAAAACGTTTCATATAATCTCGTGCGGATTATAACATGTGAATAAAAAGTCCTCCCATTGTTCTTTCAATAGGGAGGACTTTTAGAGCACTAAGAGGAATCTAAACTAATCAGTTGGTGGTGTTATTAAAAAATCCATTGATTCTGGTTTCACCTGATCGGCATCTGGTAAACCAACTTCTTCATCCTCAACCTCTTCGCTTGATTCAACATCATGCTGGGCAAAATGACTACGCGGAAAACCCGTTCCCGCAGGAATCAATTTCCCGATAATCACATTTTCCTTCAATCCATATAGAGGGTCTTCCTTGCCTGCAATTGCTGCGCCAGACAGTACCTTGATTGTATGTTGGAATGAAGATGCTGAGAGGAAAGAATCGGTGTTCAAAGATGCCTTCGTAATACCCAGCAGGACATCTACAAACTTCGCTGGACGCTTTCCTTTTTGCCTTAAATCTTCATTGACCCGAAGAATAGCCAAGCGTTCAACAAGGTCTTCCGGTAAATATTCTGAATCACCAGGATCTGACACAATACATTTCGACATCATCTTCCGAATGATGACTTCGAAGTGTTTATCTTGGATATTTTGACCCTGAGAACGATAGACTTTCTGTACCTCTTTTAGCAGATAAAACTGTGTGGCTTCTCTTCCGCTAATCCGCAAGATGTTATGAGGATTCAATGAGCCTTCAGTTAATGGTTCTCCTGGAAAGACATGCTGACCATCTTGTACTCGCAAGCGAGCATTGCTTGGAATATCATATTCCTCTTCATCTCTTTTCTCGTACGACACGATTACCTTATTATCTTCAATGCGTACTCGCCCTCCATTAAGAGCGTTTATTTTTGCTTCCTCTCCAATAAAGGCTATGAGTTGATCCTTCTTAATTTCAGTTTCTTCTTCTACGGCAATTTCCCATCCTTCAGGAATTTCATATTCATCACTAACCATTTCGCTTTTTGTTACACGAACAATACGCATATCACTATAGCGATCAGATTTCTCAATAGTCGCAATACCTTCAATCTCTGTTACAACTGCTTCGCCTTTAGGAAGTTTACGCGCTTCGAATAACTCTTCTACTCTAGGGAGACCCGTTGTAATATCGCCGCCGGTGGCAACACCACCAGTATGGAAGGTTCTAAGGGTCAATTGGGTACCCGGTTCACCAATCGATTGCGCAGCAATGATCCCTACCGCGGAACCCAAATCAACTACCCTACCGCGTCCCAGATCCATCCCATAGCATTTAGCACAAACGCCATGCTCCAGTTCACAAGTTAATGGTGAAAATACCTTGACCGCCTGAACCTTTGAATCAGTGATCCGCCGTACCTGTTCGTGATCAATCATCTCATTCTTTTCGACCAGAATTTCCCCAGTATCAGGATCGATCACCGATTCTGCAGCAAAACGTCCATAAATGCGCGTTCCTATCGGTTGCTTCGCAACATCATCATCCCGACGAATGATGATTCCTTCATCTGTGCCACAATCCTCATCGTTTATGATGATATCCTGTGCAATATCAACAAGACGTCGGGTTAGATAACCAGCGTCTGCTGTACGTAAGGCTGTATCGGCAAGCCCTTTCCGTGCACCATGTGTGGAAATGAAGTATTCGAGGGAGGTTAACCCTTCTCGGAAGTTGGAACGAATAGGTAAAGGAATGATGCGCCCAGAAGGATCAGCCATCAAACCACGCATCCCTGCCAATTGTGATACAGGGCCATAGCCGCCCTTTGTTGCGCCAGAAGTAGCCATTGCAGCCAAGTTCCCATGAGGATCCATATATGCTATCACGGCTTTTTTAACGGATTCTGTCGTATCTCGCCAAACATCAATCACGCGTTCGCTTTGCTCTTGTTCTGTGAGTAACCCACGTCGATAATCTCGTTGAATAATTTCAACATCTTTTAGAGCCTTATCGATAATCACCTTTTTTTCAGGAGGAACAGTTATATCACCTACTGCAATTGAGTAGCCAGAAACTGAAGCAAAACGGAAGCCAATATCTTTAATAGCATCCACCGCGATTATCGTTTCAGTATCCCCAACAACTTCATAGATTTCCCCAATCAGTTCTTTTAGTTCTCCCTTCATCAAGGGGTAATTTATAAAGCGTACTTTCTCGGGCAATATATGATTGAAAAGCACTCGACCTACACTTGTCTCGATTATTCGTTCTCGAGGTGCAGATAGCCGCTTCCCATCGTCGTTATACCATGTTGTTGTCAGTAATTTGATGCGCGTTTGAATCTTGACTTGACCCAAACTATACACCATTTCAACTTCGTCCATATTAGAAAAAATTCGTCCGTCCCCTTTAGTAGGACGATTATCGTCTTTGGTAAGGTAGAACACGCCCAAGACCATATCCTTTGAAGGAGCAATTATTGGTTCACCATCGGCTGGCTTTAAAAGGTTTCTCGTAGAAAGCATTAATTCGCGCGATTCTTGTACCGCTTTCGCAGAAAGAGGAACATGTACAGCCATTTGGTCTCCATCAAAGTCAGCATTAAAAGCAGTCGTGACTAATGGATGCAAATGTATCGCACTACCTTCTACCAATACAGGTTCAAATGCTTGAATACCTAAACGATGCAATGTTGGAGCACGGTTCAAAAGCACAGGACGTTCTTTAATCACTTCCTCAAGAACTTCCCAAACCTCCGGTCGACCACGCTCAATCAACCGCTTCGCACCTTTCACATTTGCAGCATAACCATGATGTACCAAACGAGAGATAACGAAGGGACGGAAAAGCTCAAGAGCCATTGTCTTTGGAAGACCGCATTGATGCATCTTAAGCTTTGGTCCTACAACAATAACTGAACGACCAGAATAGTCTACGCGTTTACCAAGCAAGTTCCTGCGGAATCGACCTTTCTTTCCCTTGAGCATATCACTCAAAGATTTAAGTTCACGGCGGCCTCTTCGGGATAATGCTTTACCTCGTTGTGAGTTATCAATCAAGGAATCCACTGCTTCTTGAAGCATTCGTTTTTCATTTCGCACAATGACATCAGGAGCACCGAGCTCAAGCAACCGCTTAAGTCGGTTATTACGATTGATAACCCTTCTGTAAAGATCGTTTAAGTCTGAAGTTGCAAACCGACCGCCATCCAATTGGACCATGGGTCTAAGATCGGGCGGAATTACCGGTAGAACGGTAAGGATCATCCACTCTGGTTTATTTTTTGACCTACGAAAAGCCTCTACGACACGCAATCGCTTTGTGGCTTTCTTTTTCTTCTGTTTACTACGAGTAGTACGTATTTCTTTCCACAGATCCTCAGAAAGCGCATCTAGATCAAGCCTCTTTAAAATATCATAGAATGCCTCTGCGCCCATATCTGCTCGAAATACCTGCCCCAACCTAGAGCGTAATTCACGATACCTTGATTCACCGATGAAAGTCATCGGTTGAAGATCAATCAATTCCTCGCGGAATCGTTTGTACTCTCCTTTAACTGCAGCGACCTCATCCTCTAGTTTATTTTGGAGTTCGATAATCTGCTGATCTTTCTCGGCTCGAAGACGAGCAGTATCCATCATAATATGCTCGAGTTCTTTTTGTTTCTGTTCTGTCAATTCGGATTCGACTTCTAACAATTTGTCCTTGACAAATTTTTGAACCTTTGAAATATGCTTATTTACAATTTCCTCCCCCTTCTCAGCGATTACAATATTCGTATTAGGGAAAACGATTTCTTTCCTTATTCTCTTCCCTAGTCTTGATTGTAAATCACGCTCTAACCGCTGACCTGCCACGATGACAGGTTTAATTTTTCCCGCAATAATCTCATCATAACGCTCAGCAATCGCTGCATGTTTCTGTTTGTGCTCCTTAAGTTTTAAATCGCGTTCTTCTTGCAGACTATCTATTTGATTATTAATGGCTTGAACAATCTCTTCTTCTTTGACTCTATATTCTTCTTCCAAACGAGTAAGAGCCTTTTGGCGCGCATCTTCATTCACGTATGTAACAACATACTGCGCAAAATATAATACTC
>DUEG01000005.1 GCA_011176615.1 Anaerolineae bacterium
CCGAGAAGTAATGTGTTCTTGTTAATGAGAATGCTCATTTAGCACCTCCAATTGCGGCATCTACTGCTTTGTGTGCCGCGTCTGTAAGGGTTTCAGCAGTGATCATATTTGCACCTGTTAGTATTTTTCTTCCTTCTTTTGCATTTGTGCCAACCAGGCGTGCTACTATTGGAACTTTTGGTTTGACTTCATCCAGTGATTGCAAAATTCCTTTAGCAACTTCATCAACTCGCGTAATACCACCAAAAATATTAATTAGAACTGCTTTGATATTTGGTTCCGAGAGAATAATACGAAGGGCAGCAGCAACTTTTGTGGCTCCCGCGCCTCCTCCAATATCAAGGAAGTTAGCAGGTTCTCCACCATAAAGTTTGATGACATCCATGGTTGTCATTGCCAAACCTGCGCCATTTACCAAGCACCCAATATTACCATCAAGTTTTATATAAGAAAGACCATATTTACGGGCTTCGATTTCTTCAGCTGCCTCTATGTCCAAATCTCGCATTTCTGCTAAATCTGGATGTCTAAATAATGAATTGTCATCTAAGACCATTTTTCCATCTACAGCGATCAATTCCCCTTCATCAGTAATTACAAGTGGGTTAATCTCAGCAAGTGTTGCGTCGGAATTTTTGTAAGCCTGCCATAGACCATGAGTAATTTTGGCGAAGGAGCGCCAATGTTTTTGAGGCAAGTTTATACCGCTTGCTAAATCACGGGTTTGGTAGTCCCTTAATCCAAGAAGAGGGTCAATATGAACTTTAATTATTTTTTCTGGGGAAGTCCGGGCTACTTCTTCGATTTCAATACCGCCTTCAGACGAAGCCATGAGAACAGGTTTTCGAGCCATGCGATCGTTTGTGATTCCAAGATAAATTTCTTTGTTGATGCTAACTGCTTTGTCAATCAAAACCTTTCTGACAGGTAATCCTTTGATCTCCATACTTAAGATTTGAGTGGCAATTTCTTCGGCTTCGGTAGCATTTTTTGCTAATTTTATGCCGCCAGCCTTACCGCGGCCTCCTACGAGAACCTGAGATTTAATAACAACGCGGCCACCGATATCTTCTGCAATTTTTTTTGCTTCTGTTGAAGTAGCCGCTACTTTCCCGTTTGGGATTGGAACTCCGTATTTGGCAAATATTCTTTTTGATTGATATTCATGTAATTTCATAAAATATTACTCCCGAGAAATTAATGGAGGTGCATATAGAAGTTAATAGTTAATAAAGAAATTATACCATGCAAGAAAATCAAAACTATTAGCCAAAAGCAATATAATCCTTATGTCATATGTCAATAGTTTTAGTATTTTTAGTGAAGATTCTTGTGCTTAAGGATATTTGGAAAGTAATCTACCAAGCGCAAAAGAGGAAACTTTTAATGCACTGATACTGGTTTAATCTTTGGATTCTGGTTCCAAGGAAAAATGGAGCACTCGATGATTGCCGGTATCAACTACCCAAACACCTCCTTGTTTATCAACAGCCAATCCTGTAGGCAGATTCAAACCATCGGGACCGCTTCCATAATCACCCCAGTATTTAATAAAATTACCATCTGTATCGAATTCTAAAATGCGATATCCCTCGGGATCACTAATATATAACTGATTATTTTTGGAGATAGCCAAATAGGGTTTGTTATCAAGCGATTGTCCATACCATCCACTAATTTCCCATTCTTTATCAGCAGTAAATGATGTGAACGTGTTGTCAGTTACGAATCTTTGGATTCGTTGATTCCAGGTGTCGGCTACGAAAATACGACCTTCATTATCAATTGCTATTCCGACAGGTTCGTCGAATTGCCCGCTCATTAGACCAGCAGATCCAAATTGGTTAATATAGTCTCCATCGCTGGTAAATATCACAATTCTTTTATTCCCTGTATCCGTTACAAATATACGGTTTTGAGAATCGACTTTGATATCCCTAGGGCCCCAAAATGCTGTGGGTTCTTCTCCTTGACCGAAGAAGCCCCACTGTTCGATGAAATTTCCCGCTTCGTCAAATTTCTGTATTCGGTGGTTCCATGTATCTGCTACATATACATTATTGTTGTTATCTACAGCGATTCCCCAAGGCTCATAAAAAGTTCCTGGTTGAGCATTTCCGGTAGGTATATCAGCAAATGACCCCCACATGTTGATGAATTCACCTTGCGCAGAAAGATGTTGAATCCGATGATTCCCAGTATCAGCAACATAGAGGGAGCCATCAGGTGCGATTGCAATATTCCTTGGGGATTCAAACTTACCAGCATCTGTTCCTTCGCCGCCAATAACGATGTCTGGAATTAATTTTAACCCTTTACCTTCATAAGGATCTGCTTTTATCTCTTCTTTGGAGACAGGAGATAAGCCTAGATTCCAGACTTTTGAAGCAATATCTTTGCGAACATAAAGACGCATGCGATCAGAGGGAGACCAATTTTGCAAGCTAATATCCTTGTTAGTTAACTCAAAATACTTCGTATAGTCGTGATTGAACCAAATTTGAAAAATCGCATTGCGCATTTCGCGATCAAATAAAGCGTTCTTTATACGTTCCCAAGTAAGATTGAAATAATCTTGATTTGGCCACCAAATTCTAATATAGTCGAATTGAAAGTATGCCTGACCAACAACGGGCGTTAATTTATCGAAATTTTTATTACCAACGAGAATTACTGGGGCGTCACGAAGATCTCTTGTTGGGTTTTCGCCATAGTATTTTTGGTTGGGAAAATTACGTAAATACCACCAGAATGGGTAAGTCGTTTCATCATCATAGGCAACAAGCATTGACAAACTATCAGTTGTTCTTTCTGATAATTCTTTAATTTGCTCAAAAGCCTCTTTGGGTCCTCTAGCCATATGGGCATAGACAAGATACTCTGTTGGATTGTTGTAATTAATGTAAGAAGCCATAAAGGATGTTCTTGCAGTTAATATTGCCAAAAAGCCAAACATTGTAATTGCAAACACACGTCCAAATTCTGTTAAATCCCATTTATTTATTAATATTGCTAACCAAATCCCAGAAGATATTACGATTATAGAAGAAACCAAGAACAAACTCGTTGAAGATAATTGGGATAGGTCATCTCCTTGAAATGGTGGGTTTGAACCTTCAAAAACGGCTAAAACTTTTGATAAACTTAGCAAAAAAACAAATAAGAGACCAAGTGTGATCAAACCTTGGTTTTCACGGAAATATGACCAATCAACATGCTCAATTAATTTACCAATTGTCCAACCTGCAAGTAGAATCATTGGCCAGACAATATGGAACGTGAGCCATGGCATTTTTTCCCCAGCAATTGTATAAGCAATAATACTAGTAATAATCCAAAAGCCGAGAAAAGGGATGAATAAATTGTCACTATTTATATTTTTGTGAATTTTGTGGCTATTTGTTGTAGGAATGTTTCTTCTTTTAATCGATACAAGCCATAATGCAATAATGCTGCCAAGCGCAGGAAGATATTCATAGAAAGGGATTTGAAGCCCAATATAATAATACCAAGGTTGACTTCCTCTATTTACCCCTTGTTGTTCAAGCCAGTAACCTAAGGAGCCGACTAATCCTGTGAAGAAACCGTTCCCATTGGTGAAAAATGATGTATATAATAAAACAAATGGAATATAGAAAATTCCAGCATTAATCAACCATAATTTACGATTCCACAACAATCCAATTCCAATGGATATGAGCACCAATGGAATAACAAAAGCACCAGTTCTGAGCATTCCTTGATAACTATAATCTGTTGGATCCCATCCCATAAATTTTACAGGAAATGGAGCCAATTGTGGTAGAACAAGGGTCATTAATAGAATAATTAAACTAAACGACCGTTCCTTTTTTAATAAATCCCAGGAAAAGCCACGGATAGCAAAATATAACGCCACCAAAAGAGTCAAAACGATCAGGCTGAGGGGTAGGATTGTTAATAAAGGATTTGTTACTGCTGTTGTAACTTCGCTTGATTCTTGTGCAATTTCCGCTGTCGGGACAGTTGTAGAAGGAGAATTTGAAAAGAATTTAATCCCCATAAATGCAACGATTACAATTAGCGAGATTATCAAAAGTGAAATAAAAGGTTTTCGGTATTGAGGGTTTTTCCAGTTTGCCTTTAAGATCGATGCGACAAAAACTAAACCAAGAAAAATCAAAGCCTGCGCTGTATAGATGAAAGCGGTTTCCTTTGTTGTAAAATGCAACATTGTGACAGCAGTAAGCCAATAGGTGTATTTGACCTTACCGGATTCTAAATAATTAAGAATAGCCCAAAGAGTGATTAATCCGAAAACACCTATAAATGCTTCATTACGCACATAACGACCATAATAAAGCATATAAGGTGAAATTAGAAATAAAAGCGCAGTGATTAGTGTGCCTATTTTCCCCAAATATCTTTTGTAATTCCAGACGAAAGCAATCGTTAAAATACTAAATATAGCCGCAGGAATTCTTGCTGTGAAATCATTATCACCGAAGAAAAAATATGATAGAGCAACGAGATGGAATTGCAATGGTCCATGAGTAATGGGTGTGTGTGAATACCCCATGCCCTTATACAAGCGCCATGCATAATATACATGACTTGTCTCATCATGGCTAATTGTTCTAGCACCCAGATTATAAAAGCGTGACACAATTGCTAACACAATTATCAAAATGAAGATAAAAGTCTCAATAGTAAAAAAATTGTTTTCGAGGAGGGGCTTGTCGAGCCAATTTAGTGATTTCCTTTCTTGATGTTCCATACTTTCTCCCGTTTAAATTAATTTCAAATGTTTTATCAGTTATTTACTTTATTGAGAATTTCTATTACAAACAAATAATTTATGATTTAAGGTCATGAATTTCTCTTTCTGACAAAAATCGCCACGATCCTGTTTTTAGATTCCCTAATCGGAGAGTTCCTATTCTAATTCTAATGATGCGTTTAACATACAAACCGGTAAGTTGTCCCATTTCTCGAATTTGGCGTTTTTTTCCTTCAAACAAAATTACAGAAAGCCAAGCGCCTTTGTCCTTGTGCGTACTCAATATCTTCACCTTGGCAGGAATAGTTCTATGTCCATCTAACAATACGATACCACTTTTCCATGCTTTAATCTGCTTGTCATCTGGGATTTTTGAGACTAAAACTTTGTACTCTTTTTCGTGTTGATAACGTGGGTGGGTTAATTTGTTTGTTAGTTCGCCATCGTTCGTGAGCAGGATTAAACCCTCACTATCAATGTCGAGCCGTCCTACGGGGTAAATATGGCCTAGATTTGGAATTAAATCAAGTACGGTTCTCCTATTTTCCTTTGTCTTTGTAGTAGAAAGCACGCCTCGTGGTTTATTAAGGGCAATATAAATGTTTGATGCCGGTCCCTTAATTATCTTGTTATCAAGGGAAATTTTGTCTTTTGATATATCAACTTTCATTCCGAGTTTTGCTTTTTTACCGTTTACGTAGACGCGACCATCAGAAATTAACTTTTCACAACTACGCCGAGACCCTATACCGGCATGTGCGAGAAACTTTTGCAATCTTTCTTCCATAGGATAAAACCTTAGATAAATTATAACGCAGACAGATTTTTCGGATTATTTCTCAATTAAATAAATAATATGGCTAATGAGATACTTTGTTCAAGATTATTATTAATCACAAAAAGGACAAAGCACTTTCTCTTTGATAATTGTATTCTCTTCTACTTTTGTTCCACTAAGAATCACAGATGATTGAATAGATACATTATCTTTTATTTCGCATCCTTTTTCTATGAACACCTCTGGACCGATGAAGCAGTTCTTACCAATCTTGACATTTGGTTCAATGTGAATAGGGGGAATGAATTGCGTAGATAAATTAATTAATTCTTTATCAAAAAGAATATTTAATTCATTGTTTCGTCTTAAGTAAGCGCGATTTACATTTAATAAGTCTTGGGGAGAAGTAACTGTATAACGCTCAGACACATGGTATCCATAAACTCCGCCTTCATCTTCAATCATCATTTGGATTGCATCTTGAAGCTCAAATTCATTTCTTGGAGATATATCTATCTTGTCTAAATACCCCAATATTCTTTTAGAGAATCCATAAATTGGAATGCTTCCTATATTGCTTGGCGCCTTATCCAGAGAAGGCTTTTCAACAATCCTCTTGATGGAATTGTCTCCGTTGAGCTCAACGATGCCACTTTTAGGAATCATCTCATCGGGTAATGAAATAAGCGTTAACAGCCCATTATACTGTTTATTATTTCTCCATGTAGTGAGGAATCTGTTCAAGTCATCTAGAGGAATCAAATTGTCACATGCAGAAAGGATAAAATTATTATTAATAACCTGTGATGCTTGTTTCAAGGCATGCGCCATCCCAAGTTGTTGGTCTTGAAAGACAAAAGTGAATTTTATATCATACGAGGTATTTTTTTCTAAATGTGGACGAATACTCTTGTCATTAGGTCTGATAACAATTATAAATTCATGGATATCGTGTAAATAAAAGGATTCAATTACTCTTTCAACCATTGGTTTTCCAACAATAGGTTGCATTGCTTTCGATCGATATTGTGTCAGTAACCCCAATCGTTTTCCGCTACCAGCCGCTAATATTACTGCCTGCATTAGATTAAACCAGTCTTATTTTCTTTATCTTTAATACTAAGACCTTGAACTGATATCTTTGGAGTATAGATAGAAGCATTTTGTAGGTTCAATTCCTTGATTTGTTTTTCCCAAACATCCGCTAGTTCGTTTTCTTTTCCAGGCTTGACCAATGCGTAGATAGAACCTCCTTGACCGGCGCCTGTAAGTTTTGCGCCTAACGCATGCTGATTTAAGGCGGTTTGAATTAATAGATTATTTAATCGTCCGGCGCCTTCTTGGAAACCGCAATAGTTCATCATATCATTGACAACACCATGATTTAAGTTCATCATTTGACCAAAAGTTTCCATCTCGCTATTAAGTAACGCAATTTTTCCTTTCCAAGCCGTTTCCCAAATTCTCTCCATATATTTAATCATCGGCGGCTTGGAACCACCCTTGTGATACCAAGTGTTATACTCCTCAAGATATTTTGTGCGCATCGCGTGATGTATATTTCCCGAATCGTGTTTAAGCCCTGTTGTTATTGCTACAAGGGAAAGTTTTCCTGCCCAACGATTTAAAATTTCATAAGTAGCGAATGGTTCCTGAGTGATAGATTTATGAAAAAGTTTTCCGCGATAATCGATATATGCAAGACCACCGAAAATTGGCACATATCGATCCGCAAACCCGCATGTAATTCCTAATTCATTTTCCTCGATACGCTGAGTCATTTCTGCCAAAACATAGTTATTCATTATTTGTGTATCGAGGTGATAAAATTCGCGTAATGCGGCTAAGGTTAAAATAACGAATAATGATGATCCGCCCAATCCGCTTTGTCGTGGTACTTCGCTCCATGTTGTAAGTCTAAAGCCACGTCTACAAATTTTGGATCTAAATTCAGGTGATATCTTTAAAAGAAAATTAAAAGCCCCCTTACAGAGTTTTGGCTCATCATCCATTGGTATAAGAGAATTTGATAACTCGCATTCAAAAACAGAATTTAGAGGAAAGTCCTTGGATTGATTATCATTGCCTGAGCCGGGCGCTCGCATTTCAAATACGATCTTGTCTGATGGTTCAATAATGGCATGAGCATAAAGAGATATTGCCATTGAAATTGTTGCGAAATCACCCTCAACTGCATCGCTTGGATTTCCCAGTATGTTGATGCGTGCTGGTACCTTTAAATAATATGACATTTCTCCTCCGCATCTTTCCCGCGTGAATTAAATAATTGTATCTTGGAGGGAAAGGCAATTGGAATATATATGTGCGCCTAAGAAAGTGTACTCAAAATTCGGATTTACCTAGTTCAGCATTTTCCTCAAATTGAACATGTTTGGAATTGTTATTCTCATTATTAATTTGGCTAGTACTATCATTATCGATGGGAGGAAGTTTTTCTAATGATTCGAGACCAAAATACTTGAGAAAATCAGGTGTTGTTGTATATAATATTGGTCTTCCTGGACTATCTGCACGTCCGACATCTTCTATCAAGCCTTTGCTAAGCATATTTTGGATGACACTGTCACTGTTAACTCCACGGATTGAATCAACCTGTGGACGGGTGATTGGTTGTTTATAGGCAATAATTGCAAGGGTTTCAAGGGCAGCGCGGCTGAGTTTGCTGGTGGTTTCAATGTTTAGAAAAGTTTCTATAAGGTGAGAGATTTCAGGCGCGCTGATCAACTGAACATGATTTTTGTGCCTCTGAACGCGAATTCCTCGTATTTTTAAGTTGTTTTCTAAAATGCTGATTTGTTTTTCTATTTCGCGAGTGCTAAGATTTAACAATGCGGCTAATTGATGAATGCTAATGGGCGATGGCGAAACAAAAAGGAGTGCCTCAATTTTTGCACAATAATCTAAACCATTTACAATTCTTTCGCTTATGTTGTTTGACATGCTATAATTTGAAGGTTGTTTTTCTTGACTAGTTATTAAGATTGGGAGTTAATAATTTTGCTTACTAAAGTGCGATTATACCATTCAATAATTTTTTCTATCGGTATTACCTTTTTTGTTTTATCAGGATGTACACCAGCGGAAACACCTAAACCCGAAATTAAAGTGACGGTATTGGCTGATGGGAGCAGTATTGATCTTGATCTATTACCAGGTAGTACGGTTGATGATGCACTTCGACTTGCCGGAAAAGAATTGGGGGACTTGGATCGGGTTGAACCCCCTGGCTTTTCTGTAATTGTCGAAGATATGCAGATAAATGTAATTAGGGTCAGAGAAGAATTTAATGTAGTTGAAGATATAATTCCATTTGAGAAACAATTGCAACCCAGCGAATTACTATCAGAAGGGGAGCAAAGAACATTGCAAATGGGTGAAAATGGATTGAAAGAAGTAACTTATAGAAAACTGATTGAGAATGATGTTGAAATATCTGTTAATCCTATTAAAACAGTTATTATAAAAGAGCCTATTCCACAAATTATTTTAGTTGGTGTTCAGACTTCATTTTCACCGATGGATATACCTGGACGATTAGTATATTTGAATGATGGAAATGCGTGGATGATGGAACAGTCTACAGCAAATCGGATACCGATTATTACGAGCGGCGATATGGATGGTCGGATTTTTGAATTATCTGATGATGGTAAATGGCTTCTTTTTACGAGGAAAAGTGATGACAAGGAAATAATAAACACGCTTTGGATAGTAAATGTAGATAAACCTGAGGAAGAATATGATATTCATATTGAGAATGTTGTCCATTTTGCTGAATGGAAACGCGATTCTGATACAACTATAGCATATTCTACGGTAGAGCCAAGGCAAGCGCCACCAGGTTGGCAGGCGAACAACAATTTGTTAGAAGGAAGTATTTCTTCAAATGGACGGGTTTCACGCAAGGAAACTATAATTGATACAAATTCAGGCGGCATTTATGGGTGGTGGGGTTCGGAATTTTCCTTTTCTCCGTCAGAATCAATCATTGCTTTTGCACAGCCAAGTAAAGTTGGTTATATAGATTTTCAGAATGGAGAAAGTTTGTTTGAGAAAAACATTATTCCCTTAATAACTAGAAGTGATTGGGCTTGGGTACCGGGGATAAGCTGGAGCCCTGATGGAGGATATTTATTTATTGTTGAACATACTAATCAAAATAATTCTGTTAATCCTGAAGAATCACCCGATTTTGATTTGATAGCCTTATCAACTGAAATTGGTGTGCAAATTGATCTTGTTCAACAAGTTGGAATGTTCGCATATCCATTACCATCTCCCATTATGATTCAAGCCAATGAGGAGGAATCTTATATGGTTGCATATTTACAAGCGATTTCCCCGAAAGAGAGCGAAACAAGTCGCTATATTGTAAGCATAATTGACCGGGATGGTTCAAACCGACGAAGAATCTTTCCTTCAACTGGGGAAGAAGGATTAGACCCTATTAAAAATTGGGGGGTTTGGTCACCCGATGTTGTGCAACCATATGGTAATTATGTTCTTGCTTTGATTTACAAAGATAGTCTTTGGGTTGTGGATCCATTATCGGGCGAATCTCGTCAAATTACAGGAGATGAGGGAATAATCAGGGTTGATTGGAAATAATTATTAAAAATAATAAAAAACATTTTGAATAGGCAAATTTAATACAATAATATATATGGAGATTCATTAATTATGCGAATATTGATAACGGGTGCTGCGGGTTTTCTGGGTTCACATTTGTGCGACAAGTTATTAGATGAGGGTCATAGTGTTGTGGGGATGGATAATTTTATAACGGGGAATCCAGATAATCTTGCCCATCTTGCAGGGCACGAACGTTTTTCTTTTATTCGACATGATGTGTCAAATTTTATTTTTGTTCCAGGAAAATTAGACGCTGTTCTGCATTTTGCGTCTCCAGCAAGTCCGAATCCGAATTCTCCGTATGGATATGTAAATTTGCCTATCCAAACTATGAAAGCCGGCGCTTTAGGCACACACAACACATTAGGGGTTGCTAGAGCACATGATGCAAGGTTTATGCTTGCCTCAACAAGTGAAATATATGGAGATCCGCTTGAACATCCCCAAAAAGAAAGTTATTGGGGACATGTTAATCCCATTGGATTACGCTCTGTTTACGATGAGGCAAAGCGGTTTGCAGAGGCGCTTACAATGGCGTATCACAGATTTCATGGGATCAACACTTGTATTGTTCGGATATTTAACACATATGGACCAAGGATGCGTATAGACGACGGAAGGGTCGTGCCAAACTTCTTGAGTCAAGGCTTGAAGGGCGAACGCTTATCAATATTTGGTGATGGTTCGCAAACGCGGAGTTTTTGTTATGTGGATGATTTGATTAATGGAATTTATAAACTTTTAATATCAAGTATTCACGATCCTGTAAATATTGGGAATCCTTCAGAAATTAGCATATTAGAGTTTGCAAAAATAATCAATCGTCTCACAAGCAATAATGCGGGTTACGAATTAAAACCCCAACAAAGAGGGGAAGGAGACCCTCAGCGAAGGAGACCAGACATATCTCGAGCAAGAGAAATATTAAATTGGGAGCCAGAGATTGATGTGGAGGACGGATTAGAAAAAACCATACCCTATTTTAAAGAGAAATTAGGGATTCCATGATTTTTATATCCATAATAAAGAATTCACGCGAGAGGAAAAGGTTTATTCGTTTTGCGGTCGTTGGAGCAATAGGGGCTTTTGTGGATTTCGGCACATTTAACCTGTTGTCTCAAGTTTTCCATATTGATCCTGTAATAGCAAGTATTACTTCATTCATAACTGCGCTTACGAGTAATTTTATTTGGAACCGGTACTGGACTTATCCAGATTCTCGAACAAAGGCTGTTTCCCAACAAGTATTTCAATTTGCTGTAGTAAACTTGATTGGACTGGCGATAAGAACCCCAATATTTTTTGGATTCAGTAAATTATTTTTGTATTTCATTAATAGAATAAAGATATTTGAAACATTTTCAATATCAAACGAAGTCTTTGGAAACAATGTCGCACTAGCAGTTGCCATAATTGTAGTAATGTTCTGGAATTATTTTGCAAATCGTTATTGGACATATAGTGATGTAAATTAGGTAGCGATCATTTGTTAAAAATATTGAGGTGAGTGTATATAATAGTAATATGAAAAAAAGGAAACGAATAATACCGATTTATACATCAAGAGGAGATGTAGGTGCACTTCTTGTTTATCCTTGGATTCATAATCTGCAAGGAGAATGGATAGGATGGGTAACCTCAACCGGAGAGGTTTATTCTGTCCTTGGTAATTATGTTGGCTGGCTTAGTAAAGACCCTAGGATTTTGAGAAGGAGAAGTTACGATTTTTCAAAACCTCGGCTTAAACCCCCTCCTCAACCAAAAAAGATTAGACCTCCAGCAACACTACCTTTAGCGCCGTTAATGCCAATGTTAACTTATGCAACAATCGATGTTTTGCTTGATGAACCCGAAAAATTAAGTACCCCTGATTCGGATGATCTAAGAGAGGATATGGACTAGATAATTTCAAGATAAGAACTGATTTGAGGTTGTTAACGCTTGCATAAAAGAATGATGGAGACAATGAATACAGACAGTGTATCAGAAGAAGAGAATAACATTTCTTCCCTTACCAATAATGATACTGGGGAAAATATTACTGGTGTTCGATCTTTGATGGAATTAATCGATATTGTAACTGGAAGGAATTTACAGAATACTCAAATTCAAGAAGATGGGGGATATGCCGATGTGATACCATTTCCTTTTATGGCTATTGTTGGTCAAAAGGAGATGAAAATTGCTTTAATTCTGTCAATCATTAACCCACTGATGGGGGGAGTATTACTCATTGGACCAAGAGGTACTGGAAAAACAATAGCGGTTAGAAGTCTGATTGATTTATTACCAGATGTACCTCGTAGTTTATGCTTTTATGGATGTTTGGAAGAGGATATTGAGAAAGGTGGTTTAGATGCAGTTTGCCCCGCGTGTGCTAAAAAATTTGCTATGGGGGAACCAATTTCAGTATTGGATCGAGTAAGATTGGTAGAATTGCCTCTAAATGCAAAAATCGATGATGTTATCGGTGGGCTGGACGAAAGAGCGACAATAAATGACCGGTTGCGATTAAAGCGTGGAATATTAGCGCAGGCTGATCGTAATATTCTTTATGTTGATGAAGTTAATCTTCTCTCAGATGATGTAATTGATGCAATTCTTGATGCCTCGGCGCAAGGTCATTATACTGTCAGAAGAGGGCCAGTTTCTGCAACTTATCGCTCTAGATTTGTATTTGTTGGGTCAATGAATCCAGAGGAAGGAAATCTTCGCCCACAAATAATGGATCGTTTTGGATTAAGGGTGGTTATGCAGGGACTTAAAGAACCAAAAGAAAGATTAGAAGCGTATCGTCGGGTAAACTTATATTTAAATAATCCTTACCAAGTCGTAAATAATTTTAAGGACGAAACAAGAATTGCTAAAGAGGAAATACAACTGGCAAGAGAAATGCTTCCAAAGGCTATTCTCAATGATGAGATAGCAAACCTTGGGTTGAAGCTGATATCAAAATTAAAAATCGAATCATTAAGAGCGGAAATTACTTTGTTTGAAGCGGCAAAAGCATATGCTGTTGCTGATGGAAGAATTGAGGTTACTAGAAACGATTTATTGAGGGTGGCGCCACTTGCTTTGAGATTGCGAAGATCGTCATTCATAACCGATTACTTGTCCCAGCAAAATCAAGAAAAAGAAGAATTGGACAAAATCTTGGACGAGGTCATTCGTCATCAAGAGTAGAATCAAGAATAATCGTAAAATGAGAAAATTGCTGTTATGTCAAGTCTTCGTGTAATTTCCGGTAAAGCGAGAGGCAAGAAATTAAGATCTGTGCCAGGAGATATTACAAGACCTATTACTGATAGGGTAAAAGAGGCATTGTTCAATATCATAGGGGCGGATATAGTTTCGAGTAAATTATTAGATTTGTTTGCGGGGACAGGCAGCGTGGGGATTGAGGCATTAAGTCGTGGGGCGAAATATGTGCTTTTTCTTGATAAAAACCGCAATGCAATCAACACGATTCGTCAAAATATAGAATCTACAGGAGTGAGTCAGCATAGCGAAGTTGTGAAAGCGGATGCATTTGTCTATATCAAGAAACCCCCGGATAATTCATTCGATTATATTTATGTTGCCCCTCCCCAATATAAAGATTTGTGGAAGAAGGCAATCAAATTATTGGATGAAAGGAAGGGATGGTTGGATTCAGATGGATGGGTTATTGTTCAAATACACCCTAAAGAGTATCAAGAAATCGAATTAAAACATTTGTTTGAATTTGACCAAAGGGATTACGGGAGTACAAGGCTTGTTTTTTATAGAAAAAATCAATAAAAAAGGGGATAATATTTTGTGCCAATTTACATTAAGAAAGATAGGGGTGTAAGAAATTCCTACACCCCAGTTGTAGTTATTTAATCTGCTAAATCGCTTGTATCTTCAGCGCTTAAAACATCTTTTAAATAGTTCTCTAATTTGGGTTGTATTTTTACATGTTTTATATGTTTGCCAACATATTTCTTCGTTCCATGTATTTTAAGAAGCGTAAAAAGATTCCTGAATTTAGATTCCCACGCAGCCTCAATTTTCTCTTTCTGTTCTGGTGGTAGAGACCAGGTTTGCTTTTTAAAAGGACCAATCGCTCGTTTTCGGGTCTTATAATAAAATTGATCATCTGTTTGACCCTCTTTGCGCTCATTTGAATGGTTTTCTCGTAAATAAGCATAAATATCATTGCGAAGATCATCAGGGATTAGGTCATAAAAGATATTCTGAAAATTAGTCGCAAGATGTACTTCTACTGCTTCTGATTCAACAAATTTGCCGAAAGCATCTTCTGGTAGTGTGGATGCGCCATGCTGAACGGCTCCGCCCATCCCATAATCTTTTCGTGCTATCCTGCTTAACTTTAATAATGTATCAAAGTCAACTTTTACTTTGGCAATAGACCCGTCAGGTAATACGACTCCGCCATGAGAAGTCCCTGTTTGGATGCTTATTTTACTGAGTCCAATGGCTTTGGGGGAGATTTCTTTGAGATGAGAGTTATATCCATCCATATAAACTCGTAACTCTTCCTCTGTAGAATTATGCCCCCCAACTTCTCCAATCTCACCCCCAATAGATACAGGTATATCCTTGGGCTGGATTGAGCGGATAAATGCAGAGAATTCGGCAGAAAGACTGGTATTTAATCTTTGTTGTTCAGGAATAGTTGTTTTGCTTAAATCAACCAAAGTCGATGTGTCTATATCGATATTGTAAAAGCCTGCAGAAATTGCCTCGATGGAAAGATCTTTGATTGCTTGTATTTCTTTGTCTTTGTTTTCTATAAATCGCTTTGGTGATACTTGAAAATGGTCACCCTGGATAAATATTGCGCCGCGGAAATCCTCTTTTATGGCTGCTGCTAATATGCTTGTTACGTATTCTGATGGTCTTTGGTCTGTATACCCCATCTCTGATCTAGCGATTTCAAATATGAACGCACCTGCATCCATACTATTCGCGACCTTGAAGACAGTACAGGCTGCGTTAAAAGATAGAGCACGAAGGTTAATTGCTGGTACAGTAAAATTTGTGGGGACTTCGCCACGACCACGGGCAAGATATAAATCGTTTATAGATGATGGTATTATATCCAAAGCCAAAGCGATTTTGCGCGTTAAATATCTAGCCAGACCTTGTTGATAACCGCTTCCAAGTGCTGATAATTCAGCGAATTTGGAAATATTTGCTCGTAATTTTGAGGAATCGAGGATAACAATATGACCGTCTTTTAGATCAACGCTATTATCTAGTAGTTTTAGCAATTCTTGAATTCTTCTGTCCATTATGAAACTCCTTATCGTTGTAAACGTATATACCTAATAAATAGGATCAGTGAGATTATAAACTGGAATGAAATAATAGCAAGGCTTGAATATTATTTTATTGCTTTAATGGATTTCTCAGGCTATAATTGATTTAATAATATGGACAAAGTAAATATCATTTGGAGGATAATATGAGTGACCTATTCGAAAAAATTACAGGAGATCAAGATATATTCAAAAAGATTGCGAACAAAATACCGGGTTTCAATGGCTATATAGAACGACAAGACCGTAGGGCTGCAGATAAGATTCTAAGGGAGACAATTGCTGCCCATTTTGAAGGATTATACGAGAAGGTGTCTTCGCTTCAAGAGGATTTTATTAGCCAAGGTGAAATCATGTACGTAGACGATCTTGAAAAAGCCGCCATAAAACTACGCACATTTATAGATAGAATAAAAACAGCATCCTATGGATATTCAGGTTTTTTTGATTCAATTAAATTAAATGAAGAAGAACTAAAACAAATTTATGAGTATGATCTAAAAATGGTTGATCTTGAGGATGAGGTTTTACATGCGATTGAAAATGTTGAGGAATCAATGGGGAGCGATGGCATTCAAGCGGCGATTAGAAATCTCATTCAGAAAGCAAGTGAATGTGTAGAGATATTTAATCGAAGAGATGAGGTTGTTACACAGGGTTAATAAATCATTATTAATTATGAGAAAAAAGGAGGAACAGTGTTATGGCTAGAATTTTTGATGTAATTGAGTATCCAGATGCAATGAAGGATGAGATTGTTCATCGTTTTCCTGAAACAGGTTTTGGTGACTTTAGAATAGGATCACAAGTTATTGTACGCGAATCTCAATCGGCTGTATTTTATCGCGATGGACAGGCATTGGATGTTTTTGGTCCCGGAAGGCACACGATTGCTACTGCAAATATTCCAAGACTGATAGATTTCATCGGCAAAGCATTTAATGATCGCACACCTTTTCCGGCAGAAGTGTATTTCGTTTCTATGAGAGAATTTGTCGACAAAAAATGGGGAACCCCTCAACCTATTATTGTTAAAAACCCAGGAATGGGGTTGGGAGTTGCTCTGCTACAAGGGTTTGGAACATATTCCTTCCAGGTATCCAATCCACAACAGTTTGTTACTCAGATCGTTGGAGCTCAGGGCGTTTTTAGGACAAAAGACATTGAAAATCGGTTAAGAGATGTGTTGCTTTCAGACTTAACTGACTTACTTGGAGAAACAGGAGCCAAGCATAGTGTTTTAGAATTAATTGGCTTAGTAAATGAATTGGGTGCTGGTGTCCGGGCAAAAGCCCAGGATCACTTTGCTTCATTGGGATTGACTCTCAAGACATTCCTAATTGCCAACTTGAAACCTTCGGATAAATCTGCAGAAGAATTACGTGCTATGGGAATGCTCGATATGGACACTTATACAAGATTGCAAGCTGCAGACGCTTTGCGCGATGCTGCTCAAAACCCTAGTGGTGGGGCTGGATTGACTGCAGGCATAGGGGCAGGAGTTGGTATTGGAAATGTAATGAGCCAAACACTTCAAGGAATGACGGGGAGTGGAAATAACCAAAAAACTCCAGAAGGTGGTTCTTCAAATATGAGCATACCTGATGTTATGACACCCTCTGAAGCAGCCAGTTTCCTTCGTGTGTCAGAGGAAGATGTGGTCGCTGCTATTGAATCGGGTGATATAAAAGCACGAAAACTAGGAAAGGCTTATAGAATTAGTAAAAAAGCATTAGAAGATTTCTTGTCAGGTTAATAGAGGAACGAAAATAAAATAAAAATTTGAAAAGAGATCCAACGGTTGAAAAATCTTGGGTCTCTTTTTTGTGAATACCAAATTTAATATTATTTAAAAGAATCATTAATAATGTGTAATGTTTCTGAAGAAATCGGCTTCTTTTTTGCAAATTTGCGTAGATAATCCTTTAAATTTTGTGAATGAAGTGTAGGAACAGGGGCGTTGTCTGCATCTGCTTTGGCGTCCGGATGGGTTAGTACTAAAGCAGCATTAATATCAGGAGTTGATAATTCTGGAATTTTAGTTGACAAAAACTTTTTTATTGCATCCGTCTCTGAAGAAATTTCTAGATCTGGTCTTCCCAAGCTATCTTGTGCAAAAATTTTCAAATAACCTGACAGCAAACCTCCCCCTTTCTGTTTCCAACGATTTTTTTCATATACGATTCTGCCTTTTTGATTTTTTGGAAAGAGAACCCAAATACCTGCGGGTCCAGTTAACAAGTGAGATGCAGGGGTGGTGTAATGAAATAAAGTGTATTTTTTGTCAAGTCCTTTTAATGCTTTGTTAAGTTGTTCATCTGGTCTAGGACTTTTACCCCACCGATTAGTGAAGTAAATACCAATCTGTGAGAGCAAAAAACCTATTAGCAAGGCTGTCAAAGAAAGGCTGAATTGTTCTGGTGATTTAAAGGTAATGTACATACCCACACCTAAAATTGCAAGGCTGACAATATTTGTAACTTGCCCAATTCTAGCATTTCGCTTAATTAATTTTTCGTTTGTAATAATATTCATTTCAGTTTAAGTCTCCTTATAATTTTTAATAACTAAACATGCATTCTGACCGCCTAAACCAAAGGAGTTACTTAAGGCGATATCAAGGTGTTTAATTTTTCTATATTTGTTTGGAACATAATCAAGATCACAACTTGGATCGGGGTAGTCATAATTTATCGTAGGAGGAATTATATTTTCGTTTATGGCTAATATACATGCGATCGCCTCAAGTGCCCCAGACGCACCCATTGGATGACCTATCATAGATTTTGTTGAACTTATCGGAATCTTGTATGCATTCATACCAAATACCGATTTAATTGCTTTTGTTTCCATTTCATCATTTAGTAAGGTTGATGAGCCGTGCGCATTGATATAGTCAACCTGGTCTGGCGATATCTTGGCATCAAGTAACGCTAGATTCATTGCGCGGATGGGTCCATTTCCGTTTGGATCAGGTGCTGCAATATGATATCCATCTGAAGAAGAAGAATGACCTAAAATTTCGGCATAGATTTTGGCGCCTCTAGACTTCGCATGCTCGAGGCTTTCAAGAATAAGCACCCCCGATCCTTCAGAAAACACGAAGCCTTCTCTTTTGCTATCGAAAGGTCTTGATGCTTTTGTAGGGGCATCGTTAAAATGAGTGGGTAATGCTCGCATTGCAGAAAAACCGCCGAAGGAAAAATCTTTAATAAGTGCTTCTGTTCCTCCTGCGATAACGATATCAGCGACGTTACGTCTTATGAATTCTGTACCCTCACCAATTGCCTGAGTGCTTGAGGCACAAGCGGTTGTAATAGTTACATTAGGACCAAGAAAGCGGAATGTCTTTGAAATTAGAAAAGCGGATAAATTAGGTAAGCAGCCAGGGATTGTAAAAGGATTGACCTTTGATACCCCGCGTTTTCTAAGAGTTTCAATTCCTTCATACGCTAAATCAAATCCTCCCATGCCGGTACCGAATACAACGCCGCATTTATCAGGATTTGAATGGTTATTCAGGTAATTTGCGTCTTGAATCGCCAGTTGAGATGCTGCTAACGCAATTTGTGCTGACCGTGGCATGCGACGGGCATCCTTTTTATCCATGTAATGGCGAGGATTGAAGTCGGGAATTTCGCCTGCTATTTGGCTCGGGAAGTTAGAAGCATCAAATTGAGTAATTCGTCGAATGCCGGATTTTCCTGACACTAGACCTTCCCAGTATTCGTGCACTGTGCAGCCAAGCGGAGAAATTAACCCAATGCCAGTGACAACAATACGCTTATTCTTCGAAGAATCAAGCATGTAATTATCCAACCAACTTGGTTCTAATGCCATTTTGCAATGATTCCAATAAATTTGCATCGACCGCTTGTCTGGCGATTTTTATGGCATTGAAAAGCGCATGCGAATCAGACCTACCATGACCAACAAATATTAAACCATCGATACCCAATAATGGCGCAGCACCAACTTCACCCGGGTCCATTATTTTTTTTACATTGGCGAATGCTGGTTTTGTTAATAGGGCTCCTAATGAGACCAGCAAATTACTTGTTAGTTCTTTACGAATAATATCGATCAACAACTTTGCGACCGCTTCACTTGTTTTCAAAAGCACATTTCCCGTAAATCCATCAGTGATTGCAACATCAACGCGCCCCTCAAAAAGTTCTTTTGGCTCAATGTTCCCAACAAAATTGATTTTAGAATTCTTTAATAGTGGGTAAGTTTTGAGTATCAGAGCGTTACCCTTGCCGGATTCTTCACCATTGGATAGTAAACCTACTCGAGGATTATTTATACTCAAAACACTTTTTGAATATATTGAGCCCATAATCGCAAATTGAAGCAGGTATTCAGGTTTACAATCAGCATTAGCGCCAATATCCAGAACGACTGTATGTCCACCACTTACAGGGAAAAGGGTAGTTAAAGCAGGACGTTTTACGCCTTTTATTCTCCCAAGCCGAAATAGAGCATTTGTCATTGCACCACCAGTATTTCCAGCAGTCACAAATGCATCGGCTTCACCTGTTTTAATTAAATCCATTCCAATAGCCATTGAGTTTTGTGCTTTTTTCCTTGCGGCACGAGAAGGTTTATCGGTCATTTCTAGCACTTCTGGAGCATGGATGACATGAACTTTATTGAACCCTATTTGATTTTCTAGCAATGGATTTATGACATCCTTTTGCCCAACCAAAAAGATATCGTCGCCAAATTTTTCTACCGCCCTTAAAGTTGCTTGAATTTCTGGGATTGGGTGTGAATCACTTCCCATTGCATCTAAAACAATCCGCATCTAAAGGTCTCCTTTCAAGGATTACAAAAGCAAATTTGCTTGACAGACATCATTTGACGATTATAATACGAAAGAGTTTGCGCTGGTGCTGGAACTGGCAGACAGGCATGGTTGAGGGCCATGTGCCCCTAGGGCGTGCGGGTTCGACCCCCGCCCAGCGCACAAAATAGCCACCAATTTGGTGGCGTTTTTTGTTGATTTTGAAATAATTAATGATGGAGTATTTGTGAAAGAAAAAGTTTTGTCCTTTCTTCTTTCGGATTTGTAAAAAGTTCAGCAGGTGTTGTTTGCTCTACTATCAATCCTTCATCAATGAATATGATTTCATCGGCTGCAGAACGTGCAAAACCCATTTCATGGGATACACAAACCATTGTCATCCCTTCGCGTGCTAAGTCTAGCATGACATCCAAAACTTCTTTGATCATTTCAGGATCGAGAGCGCTTGTGGGCTCATCAAAAAGCATAATTTTAGGATTCATTGCCAGGGCTCTCGCAATAGCAACCCTTTGTTGTTGCCCACCTGACAATTGACCGGGATAAACATCTGCTTTTTCGGGAATACCAACTCTTCGCAATTGTTTCAATGCTATTTCCTTGGCTTCTTCAGAGCTGCGACGCCTTACAACTTTTTGGGCAAGCGTAATATTTTCGAGTGCTGTCAAATGAGGAAATAAATTAAACAATTGAAAAACCATTCCGATTTCTGCTCGAATTTCGTTTAGGTGTTTTTGATCGTTAGTCAATAGTTCACCATCTATCCAAATTTCGCCTTTAGTGGGAATCTCCAGATAATTTATGCATCTTAGTAGAGTTGATTTTCCAGAACCACTGGGCCCTATGATAACGACAACTTTTCCACGTTGAATGTTAATATTTACTCCATTCAATGCTTTGACGTGTCCAAAATGCTTATGTAAGTTTTTTATTTCAATAATGTTATCAGGTGCGTTCATTTTTACGTAGTCGCTTTTCAATATAACGAACAAGCATTGAGAGTGCAAGTGTCATTATTAAATAGAGTACTGTTAGTGTAACATAAGCCTCACGAAATCTAAAAGATCTTCCGGCATAGAGCCTTGCCACTTGAGTTATATCACGAACAGCCAGAACAGACACAAGGGAAGAATCCTTTACCATTGCAACAAAATCATTCCCTAAAGCGGGCAATACATTTCTAATTGCCTGAGGAAGGATTACAAACTGCATCGCTTGTTTATAAGACATTCCTAACGAACGAGATGCTTCCATTTGACCTTTGCCAATAGACTGGATACCTGCCCTAAATATTTCTGCTAAGAATGCACCATATGTAACAGCAAGAGCAATGATTGCACGGACATTCATCGCGATGGCTTGATTATGTAGATTTGTTAAAAATTTACCCGTACTTGTTAAACCTAAACTTAAAAGAAGAACACCGATTTTATTAAGAAAATCTACGGCAATTGGAACCCCGACAAAAGCAATAAAAAAAATAAGAACAAGCATTGGAATGCCGCGTATTAACTCAATATACAGGGTAGCCAAGTTGTTAATGACTACATTCCTTGAAATTCGACCTAGACCCGCGAAAAGCCCTAAAATGGTAGCGATTACATACGCGGTAAGCGATGTAACGATTGTAAACTTTATCCCAACAATGATAAAGAGAAAAGCCTCGCGATAATTTTCTTTTGAAAATATAAAAAAGGATGCCCAAATAGCGATGAGAATAAGCCCAACAAACCACCATGGAAATTCTCCGAGTTTGTTTTCGCTAATTGTAATTTCGGGAATTGATATACTTTCGTCTTTCAAAGGTATGGATGGTTGATCATCCATTGATTTCTCCTTAATGTGCACAAACCGGTGTGCAAAGAAATACACACCGGCTTGTCCTAGCCTAAAAATAGATATTACTCTCCATCTTCCTCGCCGTAAGCGCCGGGGCCAATGTCATCGTAAGTAAGCGTAAAGTTTGGGCCAAAATATTTAGTATTTAAAGCCATCAAAAAGCCATCGTTTTTCATCGATGTAATTGCCTTGTTCACAGGCTCTACGAGATCAGAGCCTTTAGGGAATATAAAACCAAGTTGGTCACTAGAGAGCGATGGGCCGACCAATTTTAATTCCTCAGCATTTTCGCCAACGTAACCCTGACCTGCGACTTCGTCAATGATTACAGCATCTATGTCGCCAGCAATTAACGCCTGTACAGCGAAGGGGAATTGCTCAAATGCTTTAATGCGATCTTCTGGCAAGTACTTAATGGCAGTTTCGTAATTTGTTGTCCCTGTTTGAGTGCCTAAAACGAAACTTTCATTATTAACAATATCATCAATGCTGTTAATTCTGGTTTCGTCCTTTCGCACAAGCAATCGTTGGTCAATATTTATATAACCGAATGAGAAATCAACAACTTTTGCACGTTCATCAGTTATTGTAATGCCGTCTGCTGCTGCATCGAATTGACCATCTGATACGGCTTGAATCATTCCTTCCCATGCTGCTTCTGTGTATACAGGTGTACAGTGGAGGCGAGTGCAAATTTCGTCCCACGCTTCATAATCCCAACCACCTGGTTTACCCGTATCAAGTTCAATATAATTGAATGGCAAATAAGCATTTTCGATTGCCACAGTGACCTTTCGACACTGTAAATCTACAAGTGCGTCTTTTGCTGTACCTAGGCATCCTTCAGGCTCTTTCGCAGTGCAGCCCGATATCATTAAGGCTACTGCGAAAATAAATAATAAAATAAAAATAACTTTTTTCATCTCCTCACTCCTTTTGGTTGATTAATCAGTTATTACGAACGGAAAAAACATTATGTTTTACATTTATAGAATAGCCGAAATTATAAAAAATTTCAAGGATTAACCACCTTTTTTATTATTTTTATATAAATAACATGAATTTGTTTATTAGATTAATCTTAGGAATAAATATTTCTATAAAAAAAACCCCGAACGAGAAATCGGGGTTTGACTGGGGGCAGAGGATTCGAACCTCTACTTACGGATTCAGAGTCCGCTGTCCTACCGTTAGACGAGCCCCCAAGAATGATTTGAATTTTATCAGAGGATTATTCTAACGTCAAACATGGGAAGCAAAAATGAATCAAAACGAATGATAACTTAATGACTATAGAATATGCTAAAATGTTGTCTATAAAAACTGGTAGATAATTGGTATTGGAGTTTAATTAATGAGTTCTGCTGAAGAAACAAAACCTAAAGACTTTATCCGCGAAATAATTGAGGAAGATATTAAAAACAACACTTATGGAGGACGTGTTCACACGCGTTTCCCACCAGAACCAAATGGATATCTACATATTGGACATGCAAAATCAATACTTTTGAATTTTGGTTTAGCAGAGGAATATAACGGTTTATTTAATTTGAGATTCGACGATACTAATCCTAGCAAGGAAGAAGTTGAGTATGTAGAATCGATTAAAAGAGATATCCAGTGGTTAGGTGTTGATTGGGATGATCGAGAATATTATGCTTCTGATTATTTTGAACAATTATATGAATACGCGGTTCAACTGATAAAAACTGGGAAAGCCTATGTTGATGATTTAAGTGCAGATGAAATCCGAGAATATAGGGGTACATTAACGAAACCTGGGAGGAATAGTCCATATCGAGATCGAGCGATAGAAGAAAATTTATCTTTGTTCAAACGGATGAGAAAAGGTGAATTTCCAGATGGGTCAAGAGTGTTAAGGGCAAAAATTGATATGACATCTCCGAATATCATAATGCGCGATCCTGTAATGTATCGTATACAACATCAAAAGCATCATCGCACGGGGGATAAATGGTGTATTTATCCGATGTATGACTTTGCCCATGGTCAATGTGACTCAATTGAAAGGATTACCCATTCAATTTGTACGCTTGAATTTGAAAATAATCGATCATTATACAATTGGTTTTTAGAAAATCTTGGAATATTTCATCCCAAACAGATAGAATTTGCTCGATTAAATTTAAGTTATACAATCTTGAGTAAAAGAAAATTAATTGAATTAGTGAATGGAGGATTTGTTAGCGGATGGGATGACCCGAGAATGCCAACAATTTCTGGGCTGCGTAGACGCGGATTTACGCCGCAGGCAATAAGAGCGTTTAATCAAGCAATTGGTGTCGCAAAAAACGAAAATCTAGTTGATGTAGCACTTCTTGAACATTATATTAGAAAGGATTTAAATAAAATAACACCGCGAAGAATGGTTGTTCTCAACCCACTAAAAGTAGTGATAACGAATTATCCAGAAGATAAATATGAAATGCTGGAGGCAATTAATAACCCTGAAGACCCGAGTATGGGCGTGAGAGAAGTGCCATTTTCAAGAGAACTATACATTGAAAAAGATGATTTTATGGAAAATCCCACAAAGAAATATTTTCGTCTAGCTCCTGGAAAAGAAGTGAGATTACGTTATGGTTATATCATTAAGTACCAAGATCATATCAAAAATGATGATGGGGAAATCGTCGAAATTCAATGTACTTACGATCCCTTAACTAAAGGTGGATATGCGCCGGATGGGCGAAAGGTGAGAGGAACTATCCATTGGGTATCAGCAAATCACGCAATAAATGCAGAGATTCGATTGTATGACCGTTTGTTTACAAAAGAAAATCCAATGGACCTTAAGGAGGGAGAGGATTATTTGGACTATTTGAATCCAGAATCTTTATTAACCTTGAAGGATTCTAAATTAGAACCATCTTTGTCTAAGTCCAAGGTGGAGGATCGATATCAATTCGAACGTTTAGGGTATTTTATAGTTGACCCTGATTCCTCAAATGAGAATCTGGTATTCAACAGAACGATCACATTAAGGGATACATGGGCAAAAATTAAAAGAAAAAAATAATACTTTAGACTATTTGAAGCATTATTGCCTAAGATTGATTAGGTTGACCCTCAATTGATTTAAGTAAATCTATTGCGATAGTAATTCTATTTAATACTGTTTCTTTACCAATAATTTCCATGCTTTCAAGAAGAGGAGGGCTAACTTTTTGCCCTGTGATAGCAACCCTCAAAATGCCAAACAATTGACCTGCTTTAAGTCCGAGTTTCTCTGCTAATTGTCTAAGAGGTTGCTCTAGCGAACTTGGAGAAAATTCAGTTAAATCTGATAATAACTTGTATGATTCATGTGCTGCGATAATAGATTCGTCAATAGTCAAATGCTTACCAATAAGATCATTAGGATTTGGATTCACATGATCAGCAAAAAAGAAGCCTGAAATTTCAGGTGCTTCATTGAGTGTGTGAAGGCGCACTTGAATTAATGGAATAACCTTATCTAACACACTATCGTCAATCGAATAGCCTGCTTTTAGATAGAATGGTTTTAAACGTTTTGCTAATTCGCTTTTACTAAGAGCACGGATATGCAACCCATCAAAATAGTCTAATTTTTTAAAATCAATGGCTGCAGGCGAAGGATTTAATTTATCAATAGAAAAATTATTTACAAGATCATTAAGAGTAAAGAATTCAGTCTTATCGTCGAAACTCCATCCCATTAAAACGATCCAATTAATAACACCTTCAGGGATATAACCCATTTTGCGAATATCTTTGATAAATATCGAGTTGCCCTTTAGTCTCATCTGTTGCGCAAATCGTTTGCTCATTTTTCCCTTACCTGTTGGGTTAAGAAAAACGGATAAGTGTATCCAAACAGGTTCTTCCCAGCCAAATGCTCTGTAAATATGGGCGTGAAACGGGAAAGTTGATAACCATTCTTCGCCTCGAAATACGTGGGTGATTCCCATAAGGTGGTCATCAACCATCGCTGCTAAATGGTATAGGGCTAAGCCATCAGATTTTACAATAATGAAATCATCCAATTGTTTATTATTTACTGTAATATCACCTCGTAGGTAATCATGAACGGTAATTGATCCGGTTAAAGGGGTTTTAAATCTGATAACATGCGATTCGCCATTCGCGACACGTTTTGCAGCTTCCAATGGAGGAATATCTCGACATTTGCGATCATATTTTGGGTTTACCTTTCGCTTTTGTTGTTCCTTACGTAATTCATTAAGCCTGTTTTGTGTGCAAAAGCATGGATATGCATAGCCCATATCTATTAATTTCTGAGCGTATGATTGATAAATATCTTTACGTTCAGATTGTCTGTAGGGCGCATATGGCCCACCAATATCAGGCCCTTCATCCCAATTTAAGCCAAGCCACTTTAGACTTGAAATCAAATCGATTTCTGATTCGGGATTGTATCTTTTACGGTCAGTATCTTCGATTCGTAAAATAAATTGTCCATTTGTTTGGTGGGCTAAAAGGTAATTGTAGAGGGCTGTACGGGCGCTACCCAAATGCGTCATTCCTGTTGGGGATGGCGCAAAACGAACTCTGGCTGGTTTTTGTTTTGTCATATAATTTATCGTTGTTGTTTTATTGTAAGTGATTTGATTAGGTTATTACCAAAAAAATAATATTAAAATTCAAGGGATTTTTGTCTGAGAGCAACACTTTCTACAATCCCAATACCTAAAAGATTTGATAGTAAGGAACTCCCGCCATAACTAATAAACGGTAGTGTAAGTCCTGTAACTGGCAATAAATTAAGGTTCATACCAATGTTTACAATTGCTTGAAACGCTATTAAGGTTGCTACACCATAAGAAAGCAACGCTCCAAATGTATCGCTAGAGATTCTCGCAACGTGGATACACCGTAGAATAACGAATAATAATAAAGCGATAACAATTACTGTGCCAACGAAACCAAATTCCTCGGACAGCGCTGAAAAAATAAAATCTGAATGTCTTACTTTTAGGAAGCGCAATTGAACTTGTGAACCACTTCCATAACCTTTGCCAAACCAACCTCCAGATCCAATTGAAACAAGTGCTTGCTGAACGTTGTATATTGCACCATGTGTGGCATTTGGGTTAGGGAAAAAGAAATTTATAATCCTTTCAACCTGGTATGGTTTTATTAAACCAGATTCTTGATTGGGGTCATAATTGGTTAATAAGTATAGCAATCCTAAACCACCGCCGAAAACTCCAATCCCACTCGCGATAAGTAAGTGTTTGATTTGTAAACCCGCGATCCATATCATAGCAAACCAAATTGCGAAAATAACGATTGACGTGCTTAAATCAGGTTGTAATAAAATCCAGATCGCTAAACCAAAAACAATTATTAGACTTTTTAACAACCATTTAATATCATGTGCTTCTCCTTGAGAATGAGCAAAATAATCGCTAAGCACAATAATAACAACAATTTTTGACAATTCCGAGGGTTGAATGAGAATAGGACCAAGACGAAACCATCTAGCAGAGCCGAACAAGGAATCCCCAAATAATATCAATATTACTAGAAGTAAAATTATACCAACGTATAAAAACTTGCTAATTGCCGAGAGCAATCGGTAATCAATTGCAGCCATTAACATCAAGACAAATAATCCTGCAATACCAAAAATTATCTGTTTTTGCACAGTGTTTTGATTAATTAATTCGATATTGCCTGCAATAGCAGAGCGAATCATCGTTATGCCGAAAATTGTCAAAACAATAACGGTTCCCAAAAGCCAAAAATCAAAATATCTCCACGAGATAGAACGCATTTCTAGATTACACCTATCTAAGTTTTCTTTTAGATTGCTTTAAGGGGATGTCTGCAATTAATCTTTGTTGACGTCCTGTGCTGTTCATCTCGATCTTAACTGAAGAAGGGTCAATGTCAATATGCCGGGAGATTGTCGCAATCAAATCATCTTTTAGTAATTCAAGCATATTATTGGTGAAGTTTGTGCGATCATGAATAAGTACCATTTGTAAACGTTCTTTGGCGACTTTACCACTACGCGGATTATTTTTGAATAGTCGAGAAATTAAATTTGTCATTTTTCACCCCTAGAGGATCGAATAAAACTCGTTATTCTTGTAAAAAGGTTGCCATTCGATTCTAAGTTGGCAAAAGGAATATCCTCACCATAAATACGATGGGCAATGTTGCGAATGGAGCGACCAGCAAGGCTTTTTTCATCTAAGGATATTGGGAATCCCTTGTTTGTGCTGACGATAACCTTTTCATCCTCAGGAACAATCCCTATTAATTCAATAGCAAGTAATTCTACGATGTCTTCTATGGCGATCATTTCTCCGCGTCGGATCATTGCAGGATTTATTCTGTTAATAATTAATTTTGCTGGTCCTTTCTCTTCTGCTTCAATTATTCCAATTATTCTATCCGCATCTCTTATTGCTGAAATTTCCGGATTAGTTACGACGATTACTATATCAGCGGGTGCAATGGCGTTTCTAAATCCTCGCTCAATGCCTGCAGGAGAATCGATAAATATCCAATCAGCAAGTTCTCTTAACTCATTGCAAAGTCGAATCATATCCGTTGGGGAGATAGCAGATTTATCTCGAGTCTGTGCAGCTGGTATTAGAAAAAGGTCTGGATTTCTTTTATCTTTTATCATGGCTTGTCTAAGCCTACATCTTCCTTCAACTACATCGACTAGATCATAAACGATTCGATTTTCCAAACCCAAGACAACGTCTAAATTTCGCAATCCAATATCAGCATCAATACAAACAACTTTTTGTCCAATTGAAGCAATGGCAGTTCCTAAGTTTGCGGTAATTGTTGTTTTACCAACGCCTCCTTTACCTGATGTAATCGTAATAACTTTCGCGGTCATATATATTCCTTAGATATTTTTATTTAAGAATTACTTAGAAATCCCAAGTTTCTGCAATCACGCGATTATCGACCAATCTGGCAATCTCTGGCTTAGGAATGTTTTTTTGTGATGGCGCAATAGAAATCTTATCAGCGATACGTAATTGGGTGGGGGAGAGGTCAAGTGCACAAACGATTGCTGAATTATCGCCTTGTGCTCCAGCGTGCACTGTGCCTCGTAGTTTTCCCCAAACTATTATGTTTCCCCCTGCAAATATTTCTGCGCCTGGATTTACATCGCCGATAACAATCACATGACCATGGAATATGATGCGGTTTCCTGATCTTAATGTTTTGTGTATTAAGATTGCTTCTTCGCCAAGAGTAACGGATTGTAATGGAACTGATGATGGTTTATCAATTTTTGGCATTGATAGTCGTGTAGCAAGACCTAGGGATTGTGCATTTTTAATAGTTGTGGGCGAATCGCTAATTAATGCCCAGAGTTTTATTCCAAATTCGGAAATTTGTTCTATTAAGGCAACAATTTCAGATTCTTCGATTATTATATTACCAACGTCAAGAGATAATCGAGCACCTGTAAGAAAATTCTTTTGGTTCTTAAGGTGAGAAAGCAATGAGTTTTTTAAATTATCCCATTTACCGTCACTAAACTTAACAAGAAGCCCATCACGAGTTCCTTTAATAGTCAAGTTATTTTGCGTGTGCTGAAATTTACTACTTTGATCAAAAGTCATAGTATTGGATTATAGCATGCTACATAAGAATTATTTGTGTCATGTATGTGTAATTACCAATGGGATTAAGGATTTGTTGATGTTGAATCGATAACTTTCAATTCAAAATATGCTTCCAATACTTTGCGAACGATTGGTGCTGCAACACTTGAACCCTCTAATCCATTATAGACAAAAGCAACGACAGCAATCTCCGGGTTGTCATACGGAGCATAAGCAACTGTCCATGCGTGGGAAGGCCAATCGCCTGGTTTGCAAAGATTTTTCGCATTAGCAAACTCATCACAGTATTCAGCTGTGCCAGTCTTGCCGGCAGAAGCGACGGTAAAGTTTTTAAATGCTTTAATTAATGTTCCAGATGTAACAGCCTTCCTCATTCCTTCTTGAACTTTTTGGATGACCCAAGGTTCCACAGTAATTTTATCCCCGGTTAATTTTGCTTCACATCCACCTGCACTAGTTGGATCACTATAAACGTCGATTACTGGATCTTGTGTGATGTCCCATTTTAAATCAGGCTGAAATGGTTGGATGACATTTCCTTGACTGTCCACAATATCATGGATAATTGTTGGTCTCATCAATTTACCATCAGCCGCTATTACAGAAGCGGACATCAATACTTGTAAGGGCGTTGCGATTACAAAACCTTGACCGACGCTGGCTATGTAGGTATCGCCAATAGACCAATTTTCGCCTTGTGTAATTCGTTTCCAGTGGGGATCAGGCACAAGACCGTCTGCCTGGTCTGGTAATTCGATTCCTGGATAATCGCCATATCCCAACGCGCGTGCATAAGTGCCCAATCTACATATTCCTAAGCCTTCTGGAACCTCGTCTTTATAACCTCCACCAAGTTTATAAAAATAGACATTACTGGAATTTGCGATACCACCTAGAAAGTCTAATTGACCGAAACCAGCGCGATTCCAATCGACGAATTTTCTAGCGTGACCAGGATCGTTAGGCGTATATTTCTCAGTGATATAAATTTCTCCTGGCGTGGAGATAATTTGGTCTGGTGTTACAACACCTTCGTTTAATGCTCCCACTGCGGTAGTTATTTTGAATACAGAGCCTGCTGGTAATTCTGCTCCAACTGCATGGTTGAGTAAAGGATCGCGTGCGTCCCTAATTAATTGTTCATAATAATAGGAAGGTATATATCTCGCGAAACGATTGTTTTCGTAAGAAGGAAAATTAACCATGGCAAGTATTTCACCAGTTTGCGGATTCATAGCAATTACTACGCCACTGGTGATTCGTATCTCATTAAAATAGTTATTCCATTGGTCAATTTCGCTTTTTAATATTGCTTCTACTGCTTGCTGTAATCGTGTATCAATCGTTAAATAGATATTTTGACCTGGAAAAGAGGGTATGGTGGGTTTGACATCCCGAATAATTTTACCTGCTACATCAACTTCAACAACACGTTTGCCAGGCTTTCCCGCTAGCAAACTGTTAAATGATCGTTCTACGCCAGCATAACCAATTTTATCTCGATTTGGTACAAATCCTCTTTCGCGATAATATTCCTCGTTAACTGAAGATATAGGCCCTAGGAAACCAATCAAAGGCGCTGTAATTGAACCGGTTGGATAGTCGCGAATAGGCTCTACTTCAATACTAACACCTAGCCAATCTGTACTTTTTTCTAAAATCTTCATTGCAATTTCTCTATCAATATCACACTTGATTTTTACTGGTTCAAATGGTGCGCTGGTCTCCCCATAATTAACAATTTGTGCAATACCATGATCTGAAACACAAGGGACATAAGGATTATCACTAGTGACTTCATTTAAATTGATGGGCACATTAATTAATTTTGATAATTGACGGAAAATATCCTGAATAGCGCCCTCTTCATCAGGAAGATTTGCAGGAATAATTACAACATTGTAAGAAGCGATATTTCGTGCTAAGACGTACCCATTTCGATCGTATATAACCCCTCGCAAAGCAGGAATGCTGATTTCGTTTATCCGATTATCTTCTGCAAATGCAACCCAAGTGTCTCTATCGAAGATTTGAATTCTGATTAATTCGCCGATATAACCAGTAAAAACCAAAGAAACAACGATAATGAAACTTATTAAACGCCATTTTGAGATTGTATTTCTAGTATAACTATTGATATTACTCATGATTCTAACTCAGTTGGGAAAATTGTCTCCGAGACATCTTGAATTAATGCATAGATTGGAATAGATAACAATAAGTTGAGCAACAAACTGGGCAATGTTATCAAGTTTATCGTATCCATTAATGGTAATGTTGAATGCGTAAGATTAATCATTAAATAAGATAAAAAGTGAGTGAGGATTGTGCCAACAAAAGTAATGATGATCATTGTAAAATAAGGTTTTTGCCAAACCTGTCTTTTTGTGATTAAGGTAATTTCAACTATTGACAAATAGGAAATCAAATAAACTAATAGTGGTAAGGTAGATACAAAACCAATTAATATTGCTGAAAACAAACCCCAAAACCAAGCGGAATTGTCTTTTGATAGCAAAGACCAAGCAATCAACACGAGCATGCTTATGTCTGGTGTGCCTTGAAGTAGAGGCATCTGATTGATAATCGATGTTTGTAAGATGACTAATCCAATAAAAATCGGAATGGATATTATGGTACTCATAACTTATGGATTTACTGGTGTTGGTTGAAGTGGGGTGATATTGAATGATTTGAAATTCGTTATGATTAAAACTATTTCTAAATGCGAGAAATCAACCGTTGGTTGAACAGAGCCACTTTGAAAGAGCGCATAGTCCTGTTTTCTAATACTAGATACTTGACCAATAAGAATGTTCGGAGGATAGTCGCCACCTAATCCTGAAGTGAGAACAAGATCGCCATTTGAAATGTTTGCGTCTTGAGGAATAAAATCTAATAATAAATCGCCAGTAATTGAGCCAATCAATATTCCTTCTGCATTTGTGGGCTGAAGGCGAACATTTAACTTAGAACCCGGATCGGTGATTAATAGTACGCGAGATGCTTCGGGAATTACATTTGCTATACGACCAATTAATCCTTTATCCGACACCACTGGCATTCCTCTTTGCAATCCATCATCGGAACCACGATTGATAATTATGTAATGAAGGAAAGGACTTGGGTCTTTTCCAATAACACTTGCGCTTGAATAATGGAAATCTGGATTTGCCCTTGCGAAATCTAATAAAGCAGATAATATCTGATACTCGTTTAGTTGTTGTTGAAGAGAAATTATTTGGCTTTGTAATTTGGATACTTCTGCCTCAAGTTCTGCATTTTTTGTTATCAATACGTTTATATCTTTAGGTGTATTAATGCTATTAGATATTGCGTAATATTGTTCAGAAACTTTTGTTTGTAGCCGAACCAATGGTTGTAAGGCGATTTTAATTACAGGTGTTAAATAACCACTAAATCCAAGCATAATAAAACCAATTGCTAATATACTCAAAATAATGGTACGGAATAAATCAGGAGAATTACTTTTCATTATGTAGGTTCTAAATCAATAAATTTAATTTCGGAATTATCAAGATATTAGATTGATCTATGTTGAGGTGACAATATAGTTATGTGTGGCGAGTACTACCGCGTTCTAAGCCCACGAATAAGGACCCCCATTTGTCTCTGTTCTCTAGTGCAATACCCGCACCCCGCGCAACACAACTGATTGGATCTTCAGCAACCCATGAGCGTATGTGTAATTCATCGGTAAGACGTTGATCAAAACCTTGCAACAAACTTCCGCCACCTGCTAAGCATATGCCATTATCCATTAAATCCGATAGAATTTCTGGCGGAGCCTCATCAAGAGCATCTTTTATTGTATCAATAATAGTTTGAATTGATACAGACATCCCTTCCCTGAGCTCTACAGAAGAAACTTCTAACGCCTCTGGAAGACCTGTTATCAAATTCCTACCACGGAGAATAAAGGTCTTTTCTTCCGGAAGATGATATGCGGAACCAATTGTCATCTTTGCTTGTTCCGCCATGCGTTGACCAATTAGTAGGTTGTATTTGTTCCGAATATATAAAATAATATCCTCATCAAGTTCGTCCCCTGCGACTCTTAATGACCTGGAAACAACAACACCTTGCATGGATAGAATAGCCACTTCAGATGTGCCTCCACCAATATCTACAACCATGCTCCCTTGTACTTTGTCGATGGGTAAGCCAGCACCCAATGCTGCGGCGACAGGTTCCTCAATTAAATAGACTTCTCTGGCACCAGCAGACATTGCAGCATCATAAACTGCTCTCTTCTCAACTTCAGTAACACCAGCAGGTATGCCAATGACAACCCTCGGTCTTGGTACAGGTACAATACTTTGTTGATGCGCTCTACCGATGAAATACTCAAGCATTGACTGTGTGATTTCAAAATCCGAGATGACTCCATCGCGTAGCGGTCGAATTGCGATGACATTTGCTGGTGTTCGACCGACCATTTCTTTGGCTTCTGCACCAATTGCGATTGGTTCTTTAGTTCGTTTGTTAATGGCTACCCATGAAGGTTCATTGATAACAATGCCTTTACCGCGGACATTAACTAATGTATTTGCGGTACCAAGATCAATACCGATATCTAACGAGAAGAAGCCTAACAATATGTTTAAAGGGTTGAAAGCCAAAACACTCTCCCTATATAGGCAAAATAATAATTTTTACTGGGAGCGATTATACCAGTTTTGTTGAAGTATTCTAATAATTCGCTTGGGTTAAAAACAATGATATTATCAATAATTGAGATATAATCTGTTTCACTAAATAAACATTACTATGGAATTTAAAAAGGAGGTGCATATAAGAATTTAATGGGAAAGATAGCGCAAGGGCCAAAAATCTTGATTTATATGGATTTGACGGTTGACGAGGATGATGGTTCCTCTCAGAGACGAGAGGATAAGTGGTGATCAAGCATACTATTGATACACACAAAAATCGAATAATCAGCGGAAGCCATCCGGGTTGTCCATTACCCGTTTCCTTTCCCTCCAGTTAAACTTTATATTCAAAACTCATGAGGAATTATGAGCACAAAAATATGAAGAATGGAAAAATATTAAAAGATCAGGTAAGTTCATTAGGGTAGAAAACATTATTATGGAGGGTTTCTTGCTATGTGTGGAATTGTTGGGTATATTGGGCAAAAGGACGCAACGCCTATCGTATTAAATGGGCTTAAGCGGTTGGAATATCGTGGCTATGATTCGGCGGGTTTGGCTATCTTGCAAGACGAAACGATTAAAATTAGACGCGTTGCTGGGAAGATTGACAAATTATTTGAACTAGTTTCTGAAAGTCCATTAAAGGGGAATATCGGGATTGGGCATACTCGTTGGGCTACTCATGGGGAGCCTAACAAAACCAATGCACATCCACATTTAGGAAGCAATAAGGATGTCGTAATTGTCCATAATGGCATCGTAGAAAATTATTTAGAATTAAAGGATGAATTGATTGAAGAGGGGGTGAATTTCAAATCCGAAACTGATACCGAAGTTATTGTACATTTAATTGAGTTATTTCTTACTTCAGGGTTAAGAATTGATGAGGCTGTACGCATGGCAATAATGAAAATACGCGGCGCTCATGGTATTGTTGTATTTTCAAAAAATGAACCCGATAGGATTATTGCTGCAAGGATAGGGAATGCTGGAGGGGTGGTAATAGGGGTTGGAAAAAATGAAATGTTTATAGCGTCTGATATTCCCGCAATCCTAGATCACACTAGAAAAATGATTTTTTTAGAATCCCAACAGATGGCAATAGTAAAATCAAATGAAGTGGACATTTATGACCTTAATGGAAATGCTTTGACGTACGAAGTGCATAATGTGAATTGGGATCCTGTTTCTGCCGAAAAGGGGGATCATAAACATTTTATGCATAAAGAAATTCACGAGCAAGTCAGATCTTTAATAGATACTATTGCAGGAAGAGTGAATTTCACAGATTATTTAATTAAATTTAATGATTTGAGTTTGGACAAAGAACTTGCGATAAGCATAAATAAAATATTCATCACCGCTTGCGGGACTGCTGCTTATGCGGGAATGGTAGGAAAAATATTAATTGAAAAAGTTGCAAGGATCCCGGTAGAAGTGGTCATAGGGTCTGAATTTAGGTATAGTGACCCGATAATTGATGAAAATACTATCGTTTTGGCTATAAGCCAATCAGGAGAAACTGCAGATACATTGGCAGCAATGGATGAAGGGAAGAAAAGAGGGGCAAAAATATGGGTAATTGTTAACGCAATAGGTTCACAGGCAATGCGTATAGCGGATGGGTATATATCGATGCAAGCGGGACCTGAAATTGGTGTAGCCTCCACGAAAGCATATACTGCACCTTTGGTTGATTTGTATATGCTAGCGATATTATTAGGGGAATTGCGTGATTCAATTTCAGAACAACAAAGAAGAGATTTAGTTAATAATTTACGACTTGTGCCAGATCTTGTGGGAGAATGTTTAACCCGCGAGGATGAGATAGTTGAAATCGCAAAAAGATTAGAGAATATGCAACATTGTTTGTATTTGGGTAGAGGGATCAATATGCCAACGGCTTATGAAGGGGCTTTGAAATTAAAAGAAATTTCGTATATCCATGCTGAAGGTTATCCTGCTGGAGAAATGAAGCACGGACCGATCGCATTAATTGATAACAATATGCCAGTAATTGTTATTTCGCCGAAAGATCCGTGGTATGAAAAAATGATTAGTCAAATTGAGCAGGCAAAGGCAAGAGGGGGATTTGTTATCGCTTTAGCAACAGACGGGGATGAATTGATAAAGGATATTGCAGATCGTGTGATTTGGGTTCCTGAAACGCCATGGATGTTAAGTCCTGTTATCTCTATTATTCCTTTGCAATTACTTGCTTATCATATTGCCCATCAAAGAGGACTTGATGTTGATCAACCCAGAAACTTAGCCAAGTCCGTAACTGTTGAATAGTTGTAAATGCTTAACCGTCAATTGTGTCCGAATATAATGGACTCAGCAAAAAGGTGCAGGGTTCGCGAAAGCCAAGTCTGTACATAAACTTCTTTTTCATTGTTGCGTGGATGTGGGATATCCTTGAGATAATTAACTCATCTAGGCGACAAAAATATTGTGATGATTTGGCAATGCTTTGATAAGGACAATTGTCGAATAATAGTATTGGACCATCTAGCGTTGACTCCCATCGAGCGATATAGTTCATTTGATTTAGAATTTCTACTGTTTTATTTAAACGGGTAATTATCGAAAAGGTGTCATCAGGCAACTGATATTTGCTAACCATCCTTTCGGAAATATCATTGAGAAGTTGATTTGTTTGTGATGAATAAACGTTTGATGAGAGCGCCTCCACAAACGCATTGCAAAATAAGTTATAGTTATTAGTGTAATACGAATCGGATATGCGATATCTTCTTGCAGGTCGGCCGCGTTCACCGAGCGGTTGTATTCCAGTATCTACAATATACTTAGTACCTAATAAAATATTAATATGATGCCTAATATTTGGCTTGGTGAGATGAAGTGCCTCACTGAGTTCTTTTATTGAGGCGGATTCTCGGCTAAAAAGATATTCAATTATTTCTTCTCTGGTATTTTGCATGGTATTTAAGATAATATATTTTATCTTAATTATAACTTAATAATCTTATTAAGATAATAAATATTAAACTAATTATGGATTGACGACAGAAATATAAACGCTATAATTTCTACGTCGTCTAATGTTGATTTAAAACATATTACGGAGGATCCATTACATGCCGGAAAATATTAATTCTGAAGGATACGACATTCCACCCGAGATGCAGCAGACTGTGGCAATTACTACTTTAGATAAAATATACAATTGGGGGAGGAAATACTCTGCTTGGCCTATGATGTTCGGACTCGCATGTTGTGCTATCGAAATGATATGCACGGCTGCTAGTAGATTTGATTTATCAAGATTTGGTATGGAGATTATGCGCCCAAGTCCTAGGCAAGCAGACGTAATGTTGGTGTCAGGAACTGTAACCAAAAAAATGGTTCCCCAAATTGTCAGACTGTATAATCAAATGCCTGAACCTAAATACGTAGTTGCAATGGGGGCATGTGCATCTGGAGGTGGCCCATTCAAAGGTGGCTATAATGTTGTCTCTGGTGTTGATAAATTCTTACCGGTTGATGTTTATATTCCTGGTTGCCCTCCAACACCGCAAGCATTATTGCATGGCTTGATGAAATTGCAAGAAATGATAGATAAGCAATCTATAAAGAATGTTCGGTGGTATAAAAGGGAGCCAATTGAGGAAATCCCAATACCAATCCTTGGCCCAGACCTAATTGATCCAAGAGATCTTCCGCAGATCAGAAGTAACTTGCACGCAGAAAAGAATTTAGGAATCAAAGAGAATTGACAAAAAAGGCATAAGATATTATGGCAACGAAATCATTTAGCATTGATGAAGTTAAAGAAAACTTTCAGGAAATAAACATTGAGGAAGATGAAAGAAAAGGATATTCAGGATTAATAGTCGAAACGGATAAATTAGTGGATTTTGCCAACATACTTAAGAACAAAATGGGGTTTGATTATCTTTCATCTGTAACTGGGGTTGATTATCTGCCAGACAACATGATGGAAGTCGTCTATCACGCATATAAATCAACTGGCGGTAAACCAATGGAATTCAAAGTACAGGTACCCAGGGAAAAACCCGTTGTACCATCATTGGTTTCGGTTTACCCAGGAGCAGGATTCCAGGAACGAGAAGCATGGGATTTATTAGGTATAAAATTTGATGGACACCCTAATCTAAAGAGAATACTTATGTGGGAAGGCTTTGCTGGTCATCCACTTCGTAAAGATTGGCACGAAGCATATTATGAAGAAGATGCAAAGCCTTATAAGAGCAGATGGCCAAATGGTCGCGATGTTCATCTTGCTGAGGACAGAAATCCGTACAAGAAGAATGTTGTATACCCTAAAGATTTTGATCCTGACAAATGGAATCCTGAAGGGGAAGACGCATTATACCTTGGTATGAAATCATTGCAAAAGGATGATGATTTAAAAACAGAACAGATCATTGTTAATCTAGGCCCCCAACATCCATCGACGCATGGTGTTTTCAGAATGGTTGTGAATTTGGAAGGGGAAACAGTAAAGAAACTGGAACCGGTTATGGGGTATCTTCATCGAAATCACGAGAAGATTGGCGAGAGGAATACTTATTTGATGAATATCCCTTATACGGATCGGCTTGATTATTTATCATCAATGAGCAATAATTTCGGTTATGTTCTTGCTGTTGAAAAACTTATGGGAGAGAAGGCAAAACCGACAGAGCGCGCAGAATACATTCGCGTAATTATGGCTGAATTTACGCGCATTAGCAATCATTTGTTTGCAATTGGAACTTTCTTGAATGACCTTGGCGCATATTTTACACCAATGTTGTATGCGCTTGAAGAACGAGAATTGATAATGGATATATTTGAAGCGACTGCAGGTTCTCGAATAATGTGTAATTATTTCCGATTTGGCGGTGTTGCTAGGGATCTGCCACCAGGAGTCTATGAGAAAATGCGAGACCTTGTTTTTGATAGGCTTCCAAGGAAAATAGATGAACTAGATAAATACCTTACAAATAATGAGTTGGTACGAGTACGTAGTGAAGGGATTGGGGTCCTCACACCAGAGGAAGCAATCGCATTTTCTGCAGCGGGACCAGTTTTAAGAGCATCAGGTGTTCCATACGATGTTAGGAGAGCTGAACCATATGGTATATACAATCGATTTGATTTTAAAGTGGTTGCACGGAACCATGGAGATGTATATGACCGGTATTTAGTTAGGCTGGAAGAAATACGCCAGAGTATCCTTATTATTCAACAAGCATTAGATCAAATGCCGGATGGGCCCATTATTAATGGGAAGCCACAATATCAAGTTAGAGTGCCTGCTGGAGAGGCATATGGAAGGGTAGAAGGGCCTAAAGGGGAGTTAGGCTTCTATATTGTTTCCAACGGAAAACCAAATCCATGGAGGTATCACGTACGCGCCCCTTCGTTTATCAACCTGACTGCCTTGAGTAAGATGTGTGAAGGCGATAAGGTTGCTGATACAATTATCATTTTGGGTTCGATAGATATTGTGTTGGGTGAAACAGACCGTTAAATTAGGTGTACTCAAGGAAAAATGAAAAATGTATGGAAAAGGAATTGTCAAAGGATTAGGAATTACCCTAAAGCGTTTGATTGAGACCTATATTGATGATATCAAGTGGGGCAAGAAGAGATACAATACGGACGAAGGAATCGCTCATCGAATGAGCAAAGATGCACGTGGTATTTTTACAGTACAGTACCCAGAAGAGAAAATACCTGTACCTGAAGAATTTAGGTTTATTCCGTTTTTGATTTATGAAGTTGATGAAAATGGAGAGAAAATTGAGCGGTGTACATCTTGTGGAATTTGTGCTAAAGTTTGCCCATCACAATGTATATGGATTGAAAGGACGAAGGATCCGAAAACAGGCAGACCTGTACCGGTGCCCGCAGAATTCTATATAGATATTGATATGTGTCTGAATTGTGGTTTGTGTGCTGAGTATTGCCCATTTGATGCAATTAAAATGGATCATGATTATGAACTCGCAAGTTATGAAAGGACAATATACAATAAAGAAAAATTATTAAAGCCAGTTTCATATTATGCTTCAATAAGACCACGTAATTACGAAAGAGAAGAAAAAGCGCGTGCAAAGGCTGCTGCAATTAAAAATGCACGGAAAAAACAAAATATAAGATAAATAAAATTCGAGGGATATAAATAATGAGTAATAAAGATAATTTAAAGAAATCAGTATTAAATGCTTTAAGTACGGTTCAAGATCCAGATTTACATAAAGATCTTGTGACGTTAAATATGATTAAGGATTTAAAAATTGTCGGGGAAAAAGCAAGTTTCCGAATTGTATTAACAACGCCAGCATGTCCGATGAAGGATCGTATTAAAAACGATGCAATTGATGCGGTAAAAAAAGTACCTGGCGTAAAAGAAGTAGAAGTTACTATGGATGCAGAAGTGCCTGCAGATGGAAAGGTGAGGGGATTGTTGGATGCGCCAGTGAAAAATGCGGTAGCAATAGCGTCTGGAAAGGGAGGGGTAGGTAAAAGCACGATTGCCGTAAATCTCGCAGTGTCTTTGGCAAAAAGTGGCGCTAGCGTTGGATTAATGGATGCAGATATTTATGGACCCAACATTCCCACTATGATGGGTGTTAATAAGATTCCAGGAACAGATGGCAAAAAATTGATACCTGCTGAGGCGTATGGCGTCAAAATGATATCGATTGGTTTTTTAGTTAAGCCAGGAGAGCCGCTAATTTGGCGAGGACCGATGTTGCATTCTGCTATAAGGCAATTCATAACAGATGTCTCCTGGGGAGAATTGGATTATTTAATTATTGACCTGCCGCCCGGCACGGGGGATGCACAATTAAGTCTATGTCAATCTTTGGCACTAAGTGGCGGCGTTATTGTAACCCTGCCTCAACAAGTGTCGCTTGAAGATGCGCGCAGAGGATTAGAAATGTTCAGAAAATTAAATGTGCCAGTTCTTGGTGTAATTGAAAACATGAGTTACCTTGAGCTACCGGATGGAACACGAATGGATATATTTGGATTTGGTGGGGGAGAAAGACTAGCAAAAGACACAGGGGTTCCATTCCTTGGCGCTATCCCAATAGATCCATTGGTAAGATTGGGTGGTGATGATGGTGTGCCCGTTGTTATCTCGAATGAGAAAAGCGTTGTGTCTCAGGAATTGATTAAAGCAACACAAAGAATTGCTGCTGAGGTAAGTATCGCTGCCATAAACAAGGAAAATAGGATACCAATTAATATGGTAGGATTTGGTAAAAAATAAATAAGTTTACTGAAGAATATATATTCACGAGTTTTGTGATAGTTTTCTCGCAAGACTCGTTTTTATATATGAGGTAGAATATATCAAATGGAAAAGAAAAAAGTCGGCATAAAATTTAAGAAAGTGGGAAAGATTTACCATTTTGATGCGAAGAATGTAAAAAGCATCGAAATTGGAGACTATGTCGTCGTTGAAACGAGCAGAGGTATGCAGTTAGGTCGTGTTGAGGTCATTTTTAAATCAAATGGCGAAGTGAATAAGGAAAAACTAAAACCAATAATTAGGAAAGCAACCCCACGGGACTTGTTGATTAGACAATTGTGGAAGAAAAAAGAAATTGATGCATTAAATAAATGCAGGGAAAAGGCTGCTAAACTTAATATAAGAGGGATGAAGTTAGTTTCTGCAGAATATACATTTGATGGAAAACGATTAACTATTATGTATTATGTGGAAGGAGGGGAGAAAATTGATCTTGGTAGTTTCAATAAAGCAATATCACATTTTTTCCCTCGACAAAAAGTTGAATTAAAGCAGATAGGACCACGTGATGTCGCAAAATTTATTGGGGGTTTAGGCGCGTGCGGCATGGAAACTAGATGCTGTACTATGTTTTTAACAGATTTCAACCCGATTTCTATAAAAATGGCAAAAATTCAAGGAATATCACTTGCTCCGTCTGAAATAACTGGAATGTGTGGACGCCTTCGATGCTGTTTAATATATGAATATGAACAGTATTTAGAAATGCGGTCGAATTTGCCTAGAAAAGGAAAGAAAATTATCACGCCTCTTGGGGAGGGAAAAGTCACTGAGATTTATCCATTAAGTGGAAAGATACTTGTAAATATTGATAAAATCGGGAAGAAGAAGTTTGCAATAGAAGAAGTTAAATACAAAGAATAATAGAGATATCAACATTAATAGTGTGCTATAGGGAATAGTAATGATTGATTTTATCAATGAAAGTAGAAACATATTTAATTATGCGCAAGAAAAAAGAAGAGATTTTCATAGGCACCCAGAATTGGGCTTTAAGGAAATTCGGACTAGCAAAATAATTGAAAAAGAGTTACAAAAATTAGGGCTAGAAGTTAAACCGGGGATTGGCGGAACTGGAGTTATTGGACTATTAGAAGGATACCGAAAATACCCTGTTGTATTACTGCGTTTTGATATGGATGCTCTTCCAATACAAGAAGAGAATGAGGTTGATTATGTATCAAGGAACAAGGGCGTTATGCATGCGTGTGGACATGATGGTCACATGGCGATTGGTTTATCTGTTGCAAAATTGTTATCACAATACAAGAATGAAATACCCGGTACTATTAAATTTGTGTTTCAACCTGCAGAGGAGGGATTAGGGGGAGCATTGGCGATGATTGAGGGTGGTGTTTTAAAAGATCCCAAACCCAATTATTCCTTAGCAATGCATTTATGGAATGAAGAAAATATAGGATGGATTGGTGTTACAGAAGGCCCAGCAATGGCTGCTTCAGAAACCTTTAATATTCATATTACAGGAAAAGGAGGGCATGGAGCATCACCACATCAGACGGTCGATCCAATTTACATAGCGGCTCAAATAATTAATACATTACAAAGTATTGTCTCTAGAAATATCGACCCACTAAAAACAGGTGTTGTAAGTGTCACATCGGTACATGGAGGCGATACATTTAATGTTATCCCGCAATATGTTGAATTAAGCGGAACTATAAGAACATTTGACCGCGAGACAAGAGAATTGGTTTTGAAACGTTTTAAGGAAATCGTTAGAGGTATTATAAAAACATTTAATGCAGAAGTAGAAATTTCGATTGAAGATGTGACGCCTGCTGTAATTAACGATGAGATTGTATCGAAAAATATTTTACAAATGGCAAGAAATCTATTTCCTAAATATAAAGTAGTAAACGATGTTATAACTATGGGCTCTGAAGATATGGCTTACATGATGAAAGATATCCCAGGATGCTATATGTTTGTGGGCTCGTCTAATCCAGAAAGAGGATTGACGGCAAAACATCACCACCCAAAATTTGATTTTGATGAACAGGCTCTTTCAATAGGCACGGCACTGATGTCGTCAGCAGCCATTCTAATCCTTGGAATGGAAGATAATAATTAGGCTGGGTATTTAATATTTATAGATGGGGAGAAAAAATTGAAATATCAATTTTCATTAAAACATAAGATTTTTTTATTGACCTTGTTAACAAGAGGTGATAAAATTTTTGCATAATGAATCATATGATTAAACATAACAATCATATTAATATTATGGAATATCCAAATGATTGATCAGGGGAAACCATCTGAGCTTCTCAAATATATTCTTGAAATAAAACAATCTTCAATAGATCGTAGGTTGCCCTCATTAAAAGTACTTAGTGATGAAATGGGTGTTAGTATTACAAGTCTTCGCGAGCAATTGGAAGTGGCAAAAATGCTTGGCTTGGTTGATGTAAAGCCAAGAAAGGGCATTAGTTTAAATAATTACTCATTTAAACCAGCAATATGGGAAAGCCTATCTTATGCAATAAAATTAAAACCAAAATACTTTGATGATTTTTTTGATTTACGGATGCATGTTGAAAAATCATATTGGCATCAAGCAGTTAGTAAATTAGAAAATGAAGATAAATTGGAATTACAAGAATTAATGAAAGATGCATGGAAAAAACTTCAAGGTAATCCGGCTAGAATTCCTCATCAAGAACACAGGAAATTGCATTTAGGGATTTACAAACGCCTTGATAACACGTTTGTCATAGGAATTCTTGGAGCATATTGGGACGCGTATGAGGCAGAGGGATTAAACATTGTGACAGATTATGATTATCTAAAAAATGTATGGAATTATCATCAGAGACTGGTTGATTGTATATGTGATAACAAATTAGATGAAGGTTATGAAATACTAGCAGAGCATTTTGAATTGCTTTATCAAAGACCGGAGTGATGATAGATTAATAAAGTTAAAATACAATAACAGGAACGAAGATTTATTTAGGAGAAATTATGAATAAACTAGAGGTAAAAGAAAGTGATGAATCAATGAAGGCAATGAGGGAAATTGTTAATGATTTTTCCATTACCGTAGGTACTGTGAATGGATCTGGTAGCCAAACATCCAATTTAACAATACTTCGCTCAATTTTCAAGATGGGCATCCCTGTTTCAGGTAAAAATATTTTCCCTTCAAACATACAAGGATTGCCAACTTGGTACACAATTAGGGTTAGCAAAGACGGATATTTAGCGAGACGTGAAGAGCACGAAATTGTTATTGCGATGAACCCTGTTACTTTCAATCAGGATTTAAACGATCTTGTTCCAGGTGGCGCATTATTTTATGCTGATCACATAAAGGAGGAAATCACAAGGGATGATATTGTAGTTTACCCAATGCCCGTAAAACAACTGGTTAGCGAAATGAATGTTCCTGGTAATCTTAAGGATTATGTAGCAAATATGGTTTATGTTGGCATACTTGCAGAAATGATTGGAATTGATTATGGGAAAATAGAAAAGGCTCTCGATTTCCATTTTAAAGGGAAAAAAGCACCAATAGACATGAATTTTGGCACAGTAAAACTTGCGGGGAAATGGGCTTCTGAAAATTTAAATAAAGAAGATTTATTTGTGTTGGAGCCAATGGATAAAACAGATGGTTTTATTATGTCGGACGGGAACACGTCTGGCGCGCTTGGATCAATTTATGGTGGTGTTGAGTTTGTGTCATGGTATCCTATAACACCTGCATCAAGCCTTGCTGAATCGTTAAATTATTTTTTACCGATGCTTCGAAAAGACCCAAAAACGGGGAAAAATACATTTGCAGTTGTTCAAACAGAAGATGAATTGGCTGCTGTTGGAATGGCAATCGGCGCCGGATGGGCAGGTTTAAGATCTATGACATCAACTTCTGGTCCAGGTATTAGTTTGATGTCAGAATTTACAAGCCTTGCATATTACAGCGAAGTACCTCTTGTGATTTGGGATGTACAGAGAATGGGTCCAAGTACCGGGCTTCCAACGAGAACTTCACAAGGGGATATAAACCAAGCATATTTCTTGGGACATGGGGATACAAAACATATTTTATTGTTCCCGTCTTCCATAAGAGAATGCTTTGAATTTGGTTGGAAATCGCTTGATTTGGCTGAGCAATTACAGACACCAGTGTTTATTATTAGCGATCTTGACCTCGGATTAAATCAATGGATGTCTGAGCCATTTACTTATCCTGATACTCCAATAAAGCGGGGAAAGGTGCTTTGGGAAGAAGATTTGGAGAAACTTAAACAACCTTGGGGAAGATACCTGGATATTGATGGCGATGGAATCCCATATAGAACAGTGCCAGGAAATAGACATCCGAAAAGTGCTTATTTTGCTAGAGGCACGGGACACGATGAATTCGCGAATTATTCGGAGGATCCAGCTGTTTGGTCGGAAAATATGGAGAGATTGAATAAAAAATTTGATACTGCGCGTCAATTGGTGCCAAAACCTATCGTAGAAAACGATGATAACGCCGATATAGCAATTATTGCATTTGGTTCAACGCATCATGCAATCAAAGAGGCTGTCGATATATTAAAAAAGGATGGCGTTACTATTGATTATATGCGATTGAGATCTCTGCCATTTACTAAAGAGGTGAGCGAATTTGTTATGAAACATAACAGAATCTATGTGATAGAAATGAATCGAGATGGTCAGATGAATCAATTGCTGGTGATTGAGTATCCTGAAATTGCTTCTAAATTTATTTCTGTAACACACAACGATGGAATGCAACTAACCGCAAAATGGATTGTGAATGCAATAATGGATAAGGAGGCTAAATAAGATGGCTGGTAAAAGTCCGCAGGGAAAAGTCAATTTAGTTAATTTAACAAAAAGTGATTATCGAGGAGCACCATCAACACTTTGCCAAGGTTGTGGCCACAATTCTATTGCTAGCCAGATAATTGCAGCATGTTATGAAATGAATATAATTCCTGAAAATGTTGTAAAGTTTAGTGGAATAGGATGTTCAAGTAAAAGCCCAACTTATTTCTTAGGAAGATCTTTTGGATTTAATGGGTTGCATGGAAGAATGCCTCCTTTAGCAACTGGCGCTATGTTTGGGGATACATCTTTATTGGGTATTGGGCTGAGCGGTGACGGGGATACTGCGAGTATTGGAATGGGTCATTTTAAACATGTGATGAGACGTAATTTGCCACTAGTATATATTGTTGAAAATAATGGGGTTTATGGATTAACAAAGGGACAGTTTTCGGCAACTGCAGAAATAGGATTGAGTCTAAAGAAGCAAGGCACGAATCTTTATATGCCTGTAGACATTGCTGCGGAGGCAGTTGCCAGTAATGCAACGTTTGTAGCGAGATCGTTTGCTGGAGATCCTAAACAGGTGAAGGAGTTGATAAAAGCTGCATTTAGCCACAAAGGTATTGCAATACTGGACATAATTAGTCCTTGTGTTTCATTTAATAATCGAGAAGATTCGCACCATTCCTATAAATGGGGAAAATTACACGAATCTGCGTTACATGAACTTTCTTACGTACCACCTAAAGAAGAAATCATGGTTGAATATGAGAAGGGCGAATTAAAAGACGTTGAAATGCATGATGGATCCTTAATAAGATTAAGGAAATTAGGAAAAGATTATGATCCAACAGATAGAGCAGCAGCATTACGTGCTCTTGAAGAGGCAAATAAAAACCAAGAACTTCTAACGGGATTGATATATATCGATACTAGTCACCCGTCTTTATTCGACATGTATGATTTACCAGATGAAGCATTGAATAGACTTACACCCGATAGAATTAGACCCACCAAAGAAAGCATTGATAAAATAAATGCTCTAATGTTTTGATGTGAAAAGATATTAAACAATAAATAACGGCGCATTGTTTGCGCCGTTATTTATTGTTAATGGGAAATTATTTTGTGTAATGCGATTTTTTCAAAACCGCAACGTAAGGTAACGTCCGAAATTGATCGGCG
>DUEG01000050.1 GCA_011176615.1 Anaerolineae bacterium
GCTTCCACCATTTGCATTACTTCTACACGTTTGAGTTCTTTCATTGTCAATATCACCTTGTTGTCCATAAGGTGACATTTTCGCTGAACACTTACAGGGTGTCAAATTCGCTGAACATCTACACATCTATAAAAAACTCTTGCGTTTGTAATGAAACCATGTTAAAATCTTCGCCTGCACCATAAAGATTAAAAATACATGTAAATTATTAAATCCTCATAATCAAGGATAAGATTTGTTTTGTAAATAAATGTGGGGCATGTTGTGTCCGTATTCTTTCTGAAGTAGTGTACACAATAGCATAGAACTGGAAATTGTGCTACTTATAACTGATCTCTAATTAGGAATGGGTAAAATGTCAGTTTCATATCTAACACGTGAAGGTTTCGAGAAATTACAACAAGAACTTGAATATCTGCGTACTGAAAAACGTCAGGAAGTTGCTGAACGCCTGCATAATGCAATGGAAGATGGCGATGCGGGTATAGATAATGACGTGGAAGTTGAAGCAGCAAAAAACGAACAAGCGTTTGTTGAGGGGCGTATTAGAGAGTTAGAAGCGCTTCTTGCAAATGTGGAAGTTGTCGAAAGATCGAATCAGGGCGAGGTGATTCAAATAGGTACAACGGTGACTATTCAGGAAGATGGTATGGAAAAGGAAATATATACAATCGTTGGAACAGCGGAAACCGATCCCAGAAATGGGCGAATTTCTTATGAGTCACCTTTGGGTAAGGCTCTAATGGACCATCGTGAAGGCGATGTGGTTGAAGTAAATGCTCCGAATGGCTCGTTTACAATTAAAATATTAAAGGTGGAATGAATCTGGAATTTGTGTAATAATAGTCCCGCGCAATTAATCAGAGTGCGGGACTTTTTTGTTAGAAAAGGGAAGTGTGAATATCATGGCGGAATATACGAATCTGGAGAAGATCCGATTAGAAAAGATTCAAAAACTTAGGGAAGATGGCATTGAACCGTATCCTAATCGGGCTGAAAGAACACATACTAGTAAACAAGCAATTCGAGCCTTTGAAAAGAGTGAGAAGGAAAGGTTAGAAGAGCCGTTAACAGTGACAATAGCCGGTCGATTGCGTTCTATTAGACCAATGGGGAGGATAATATTTGCACACATCGAAGATGGTGAGGGTCATATTCAGCTTTTCTTTCGAGAAAACGATCTTGGAAAAGAATCTCTGAAATTTTTTAATAAATGGTTTGATTTGGGGGACTTTATTCAAGCAAGGGGAACGCTTTTTAGAACCAGAACAGGTGAAGTAACACTCCGAGTGCAGGAATACGAAATGCTTGTAAAAGCCATCACGCCACTACCAGCAGCCAAAGACGAGGTGATTGATGGTGATATTGTGCGCCACGCAACCCTTGCGGATCCGGAAACACGTTATCGCCAGCGTTATGCGGATTTGGCAGTGAATCCCGATGTTCGGGAGGTGTTTAGGAAGCGGGCAGCGATTTTGCGCGCCTTGCGAGAATTTTTCGATGAGCGCGGCTTCCTTGAAGTAGAAACGCCAATTTTGCAGCCAATTTATGGCGGCGCAGCAGCACGTCCTTTCATTACCCATCACAATCAACTCAAACAAGACCTTTACCTTCGGATTTCTTTCGAATTGTATTTGAAACGCTTATTAGTAGGGAACCTGGAACGCGTGTATGAAATTGGTCGTGATTTTCGTAATGAAGGATTTTCATACAAGCACAATCCGGAATTTACTCAACTTGAATTTTACTGGGCATATGCCGATTATTTTCAGGTGATGACATTGACAGAGGAAATGATTGGGTTTGTGGCTGAACGGGTACTTGGAGAAAAAATACTCACTTTTCAGGGAAATCGAATTAACCTAAAGGCACCATGGCAGCGGATTGAATTAAGGCAAGGTCTAATCGATGTTGTCGGAGTCGATATCAAAGAGCACCTTTCAGCCGATAGTTTACGGGCAGTAATGAAAGCCAAGGATATGGAACCTTCACCCATTGCTACCAGAGGAAAATTGATTGATTCAATGGTCGGCACTTATTTGGAACCGACTTTGATTCAACCCACTTTTGTCTATAATTATCCGCGTGATATATCACCTCTAGCAAAAAGTATACCTGGTGACCATTGGACCGTAGAGCGATTTGAGGGATTCATTGGCGGTATGGAATTGTGTAATGCATTTACGGAACTTAATGATCCGCTAGACCAAGAATCCCGATTCCTGGAAATGGGACGGGACTATAACGCAGATGATGAAGAACGACATCCCATGGATGAAGATTATTTACAGGCTTTGCGATATGGGATGCCCCCCACAGGCGGTTTTGGAATGGGCATTGATCGTTTGGTAATGCTCTTAACCGACCAGCATAGCATTCGGGATGTGATTTTGTTTCCCCATTTACGCAATCGCGAAGATTGAGTGATATCAAGTATCTTTTTAAGACAAAAAAGAACGGACAACTGCTTGAGTTGTCCGTTCACACATTTTGCGTTTGATGGGTTTGTTAGGAATTGTTTGATACGCCGTTTGCGACCTCTTCCGGGTAAAAGACCACTTCTTCTTTTCCAGTAAGTTTCTCTTGGATTTTCTTTACAATCAGTTCAAGGTGTCCAGAGTTGGCGACGAAATCGAGATCGTCTGCTGGAACAGTTAATACTGGACACAAGTTGAATTCATCAATCCATAATTCGTAAAGGTCATTTAATTGTTTTAGATAATCTTTGCTGATTTCTCGTTCATAAGTACGTCCGCGTTTTGAAATGCGGTTGTGGAGGGTAGTTACGGATGATCGTAGATAAACAACCAAGTCTGGCGGTGGTAGAAAATCTCGCATGACAGTATATAGTTCTTGGTAAGTTTGGTAATCCCTTTCGCTCATCTGACCTTGATGATAAAGATTCTTTGCAAAAACCTCTGCATCCTCATAAACAGTTCTATCTTGGATGACTGAAGCAGGATGATTTGTGAGCATGCGGTGGATACGAAGGCGATGACTGAGAAAAAATATCTGAGAATGGAAGGACCATGTATGCATATCTCTATAAAAATCTGCGAGATAAGGGTTATGTGCTTCTGGCTCGTAGAAAGGCTTCCAGTTAAGCAAATCGCATAGCATATTAACCAATGTAGATTTCCCCACCCCAATATTGCCTGCTACTGCGACGAATTTTTTCACTTCTCCTCCAAGTTTAGTCATGAGATTTGAATTACGATCTTAATTCAAGGTTCAATTTGATTTTAGGTACGCTACTGCATACCCTTCCTCATCGTCCATGACAAGATCAATATGGGCGCCATGTCGAAAAGATTCCACTTCTATCAATCTTAGATTTTTGCTCAAATCAGCCATATTTGGGAAAAGTTCTTTCAGTTGATTAGGTGTGCCGTAGAAGAAATCCTGATTAAAAATCACATCTTTATCGTCAATGTAGATTGCGAGAGGATAGATATTTGATTCAACAAGGTCTTGAAAGAAATGTGTGCCAAAAGATGGGTCAGGGTCCAATCCTATCCCCTTACCGGCTAATTCTATCAAGGCGAGGGTATTATATATATCCCCGTAACCTATATGTACGCCTAGGTCGGGGTTAACTGTCCCCCAGCGACCTGGACCAACACATATAAACCGCTTCTCAGAGAAAACAGCATTAATTTGCCCAATCGCGCGCCCGATCTTCGAACGTGCTGCTGCGGTTGGTAAGGCATGATATTCATCAGGAGGAACGAAGAGGATATAGTTTATGTTTTCTATGAAGCCTTGAGGTACCATGCGACGAGTTGAGAAGATAATATCTTCTTTTGGCAGTTTCTCGGGTACATGTGCCTGGACATCTTCGCGTTGACTTTGTGGTCGACATTGTAACAGGGATATCTGGATATCGGATTGTGATTTTCGTGAATTAGTAATATTGACCGTAAATTCGACATCAACCGGTCGGTGGTAATGTTTTTCTAAATGATTAAGTATGCGTTTCATGCGATCAGCGAAAGGAGTTCTTTGAATTAAACCATCGAACGTAAGCACTAATTGTTTGGGGTCTTCTTGCATAATGTTGCTATGAATGGGCGTGAGATACCCGCCTCGATCGATATATGCTAAAAAGCGAACGATTGGATAGCGCGGGGAAAGAACCTCAGAAATGGGATTTGTTTGGAAACGATTGGCTTCTAAATCAATCAAGTCTACATATCTTTGTGAATAGCGGAGAATCTCTTTTGAGGAGGCTTCGGGACGGAGAAGGGGATGGCTCAAGGCAATTAGGCGGGGATAATCTTGCCCAACGCGATCTACAGCGCGAGTGCCCAATCCCCATACCAATCGGATAAAGCCATCTTCGCGCCGAATCTGGGGAGCCCAACGGAATAAGTTGCGGCTGAAAGCAACACCAGCGGCGTGGGGAAGGTAGTAGTTGCCATATTTTTCTCCTTCCACTACTTGAATGAGGATTGCTAAACGTTCATCATAATCTTGTAATCCTTTGCTTCGTCGATAAAGAAGTGCGTCGGGATTCAATCCGCTTGCATATACTTGAGCGATTGCTCTGGTGAGGTTCTTGAAATTTTCATCTGGTGTGCCTTGGTTTGGGCAGAATACACTTTCATATTTACCCGCAAATGAAGTGCCAAAGTTATCTTCCAAAAGGCTGGATGAGCGTACAATGAGCGGCTTTTTACCAATTTCATCAAGTAGGTTTCGGAGACGATCGTTAATATCTGGAGGAAATTCACCCTTGGTAAATTCTTTTTGTATACGGGGGTAATCTTTGCGAATTTGATCAATTAGTTTGTATTTTTGCTCTGCCCAACACATGAGGTCGTTATATGTCATGTATGCATACATGACATCTGCTCCTAGGAAGTAAGATTCAGGGATGTTAATAGAGTTCTTGATATCCTCTTCAGCAACCTCATGTAAGATTCTTGCAGCCAGGAGCATGCCTGCGGCTTTACCGCCTATTTTCCCGTATCCAATTTTCCGTTTTTGAATTTTAATTAAATCATGGATAGTAAACCACTCTTTGGCAATATTGATGTATGCTAATTGGTCGCTGATCATACGGCGGATGAGTACAACGATCAATTCATGTAGCCGATGCTCATGCCTTATGTAGTCTTTTGGAGGAAGATTCTCAATAACAAGGGCTTGATCAAAGAGCATTTCTTGTGGCGCAAGTTCAGCATTGAAAGAGATTAAAATATCTTCGGTTTGTTGAACGCGCTCCGCCAATACTTCTCTGACGATGTTTTCGAATAACTCATACCGTAGATTGTATGCAAAATAGAAATCGGTCAGATGACTTCGGATCCGCTCCAAACGCGTTTCCCATATTTCCCCCGATTCTTCGGAGAAGGGATTTTGAAGACCTTCCCGTATTTGAGATTCTACAGCCTTGCGGCGCACTTCGGCTTCAAACGCTTTTGGTTTGACCACACCGCGTTCGTATAATTCCCGGCGCATTCGTTCGCGTATTCGCGTACGTATAATGGGATATTGTGCAAGTGCGAGGTATATTCTTAGGGCTCGGTCGTTAGAGAATGATGGAAATGTCATAATCTTTGATTAAATGAAATCCGAAGTCAAGCCAGGGACTTCGGATGTTTTGATGTTAAATGGTCTTCAATTGCCAAGATGCATTGGCATGATCACATGCAGGAAATTATCTTCCCCAACAGGGCGAATAATTCCTGGGCTGGTATCTGCGGTGGTTTCAAGTGCGACGTCGGGGGTCTTGATTACATCTAATACCTCCCGCAAATAGCGCACATTGAACGCTATGAGAAGAGGAATTCCTTCAATTGAAGCATCGATGACCGTCACGTTAGAGCCGGTTTCTTCAGATTGTCCAGAGATTTCAACTTTTCCCGGTTGTAGTTCATCACCTGGCGAGATATGAATGCGAGCAATCAATGAGCCTTCTCGAGCGAAGATCTCAGCCTGTTTACACGCTTTTAAAAATGCAGAGGTAGAGAGGATAGTTCTGGTTTCGTGACTGCGGGGGATAATTTGTTCGTAATCAGGAAAAGTACCTTCAATCAGTTGAGAGACCAATTCAGCATCCTTGGAGCGGAAGATCACGCGTCCGCTATGAGGGGGTAGGATCATGGTTACAACCTGATCTCCGTCGATTGTGATCCTGGCAAGTTCACTTAGCGCACGCGCGGGGATAACCGCGCTAATTGGTTGTTCGATGGATGTCGTTAATTGTGATTTGCGTACTGATAAACGGAAACCATCAGCGGCAGCCAAGGTCATATTGTTGTCTTCGAAGGTGACAAGCACTCCTGTTAAAATAGGGCGAGCCTCATCTGTTGAAGCAGCGAAAGCCACTTGACGAATCATCTCTCTTAAATCGGTAACATTGATTTCTACACCGTTATTAAGGTCTGGAACTGGCATAGGAGGAAATTCTTGGGAATCGATACATTTAATGTCAGTGTTTGATGTTCCAGAACGGACATTTAGCATTTGATTGCGGATATTCAGTTCCATATTAACGCGATCTGGAGGTAAGGTACTGACTAGATCTGTGAAGGTGCGTGCAGGGACTGTTGTTGAACCTTCTTCCTCAATCTTTGCTCCTATCCAGCATGTGATGCCTAGTTCAAGATTGGTGGCAGAAAGGCGCAGGCGCCCCTCATCTGTTGCGATGAGAATGTTCCCTAAGACGGGAAGAGTGCTTCTTGGTGATACAGCACGAGAAACGATATTTAAACCATGTGCTAAATTTTCTTGGAGTACGGATACTTTCATAAAAGCCTCTCCTCATATGGACGGTGCGTTTGGAAGTCAGATAAATGATAACAGATTAATGGTAAGCAGGAAATCATATACTCCACTAACTATATAATTGTAACAGTTTTACATCTGTTTTCTTTTACAAATTTTGCCAGAATAATACTCTTTGAGTATCCTCTTTGAGTATACAACGATAAGCCCAAAATTGCTAGATTTAATGGGGATTAATTAATTCTTTCCTTCACCACCTCAAATATTTTGGAAATAAAAATCAAAAGAATTCTGGATAGACGAAAGGTCTCGCGCCAGCGAGACCTTTCGTTATGAGCAGAACAATCTGGAAGACGATATCAAACAGCAGTGTTGTCCGTTGTTTGTGATATCGACCACTACTGTTAAGTAGTAGCCTCAACGTTGTTTATCTAGTAATAAAGTCTTCACTGTTCAGGTTTTATTTCATTGATAGGTGGTGCTTACTTGATTGTCGCCTCCAAGATATGATCTAATGAATAATTGGTGTCTGTGTGTATCTCATGGAATGTATAACCAACCACGCAATTCCATTGCTTTTACAACACGACCGATTGCAACCATATATGCAGCATCTCGCGTATACACTTTTTCTTGTTCTGTTAATTGTAAGACACTCTTAAAGGCTTGCGTCATCTTTTGGTTCAGTCGGCTTAAAACCTCATCCCTTGTCCAATAGTAGTTCATATTGTTTTGAACTGACTCGAAGTAAGAGACTGTGACACCACCAGCGTTGCATAAGAAATCTGGGATAAGGAATATGTTGTTGCGCTTGAGTACTTCGTCCGCTTCAGGTGTTGTGGGTCCATTTGCTCCTTCAGCGATGATCTTTACGCGGTCGCTGATTTTCTGAACAGTTTGATCATTGACCTGACCTTCTAGAGCAGCAGGAATAAGTATATCGACATCTTTTGAAATCCAGGCATCTCCATCTTCTATGATATAGCCGGCTTGTATGGCTTTGTCTTTGTCAATGGTTCCGTATTGGTCTGTGATAGATTGCAAAAAGCGCGGGTCGACATTATTCTGTGGATGGCTAATTGTGTGAGCCTGCTTGTCTTTTCGGTCCCAGCAGGAAACACATGCTACTTTTCCTTTAAGTTGTTCAACAAAGCCAATAGCAGCATATTGCGCGACGTTTCCAAACCCTTGAATAGCAACAGTGGTTTTCTCAGGGTCCATTTTGAGATGTTTCAATGCTTCTCGAACAGTGTAAATTACCCCAAAGCCGGTTGCTTCTGTACGTCCAAGAGACCCTCCGCCACCTACAGGCTTACCAGTGATAACGCCAGGAGTATATTCCCTTGCAATTTTTGAGTATTCATCCATCATCCAACCCATCATTTGTGGGTTTGTGCCAACATCAGGAGCTGGAACATCCTGATGCGGTCCAATGACGTTCCAGAATTTGTCAATCCAACCGCGACAAAGGCGCTCTTTCTCTGATTCGGTCAGTGTAGCAGGGTCTACAGCAACACCACCTTTGGAGCCACCTAATGGGATGTCTGCTACTGCGCATTTCCAAGTCATCCACATGGATAGCGCACGGATTGTATCCAAAGTCTCAGAGGGATGGAAGCGAATTCCGCCTTTAAGAGGACCGCGCGCATCGTTATGCTGCACGCGATATCCGTAAAATACTTGTATTGTGTTGTCATGCATGCGAACAGGTATTTGGCATTTATACTCTCGCTGCGGTTCCCGTAGCATTTTTGCAACATAAGGCTCAAGATCTAATAATTCGGCTACGTGGTCGAATTGCCCCTGTGCCATTTTGAAAGCATTAATTGGTTTTGTCATTTATTTTGCTCCTCTGTGTATAATCGATAATCTATTTATTTGTTGTTAAAAAAATACACGAGCACCATCGGTGATGTGCCCGCTTTGAGTAATGAATGCAACAGGCTGGATGTAGCCCATTTTGCTCATATCTATAACCCTTAGGTTATTTTAACTATAGCAGATGGTTTATTTGAAGTCAAGTGACGTTACTCGCTTTGTGGGGTATCTTTATTCATATAGGTTGGATAAGGAAGTATGTGAAAAGCAGTGTCCTTTGGCTAATTTCTTCATTATGCTCTCTTAAATCGACAAAGAATCATTGTTTACGCTTTAATTCTAAAAGTTGGCGATTTAGTTCGGCTTTAACTATTTTTGGGTTCGCTTTTCCTCCGGTGCCCCGCATCACTTGTCCAAAGAACCATTGTGAAACCGTTTCTTTCCCATTTAAGTAAGTTTCTAACTCTTTAGGATTTGCTGCAATCACATCATGGATAATTTTTGCAATTTGGGCAATGTTTGAAATTTGGTTAAGCCCGCTTTTCGACACAATTGTTTTCGGATCGTTTCCAGTTTCAAACATCTCGGTTAATACAGCCTTTGCAGTGTTAGTGTTGATTTCTCCATGGTGTAACAGACTTAAGAGTGCGCTAAGTTCTCTAGGAAGAATCTTAATATCCTCGAATGTGATATTCCGCTGATTTATCAAACCAAATAGTTCTCCCGTGATCCAGTTAGCAACTGTTCTTGGTGGAATATCAGGACAAGTGCTGACTGTGCTCTCAAAATAATTGGAGATACTTTGAGCGCTTATTAGTAAGTCCGCGTCATCTGAAGACAGACGATAAGTTTTGATAAAGCGTTTGTATTTTGCTGCAGGCAATTCGGGCAAAGCAGCGCGGATGCGTTCAATCCATTCATCTTCAATGACTAGTGGAGGAATATCTGGCTCTGGAAAGTAGCGATAGTCTTCTTCCTCCTCTTTCGTGCGTTGAGGGAAGGTCTTTTGGTGGCTTTCGTCCCATCCCATGGTTTGCTGAACAATCGTTTTCCCCTGTCGGAATAAGTTTTGCTGGCGTTGAATTTCGTATGCGACAGCACGTTCAAGGGCGCGGAAACTATTGAGGTTTTTAATCTCAGTGCGAGTATAGAATTCGCTGCTGCCAATGGGGCGGATAGAGACATTAGGCTCAATTCGGATTACCCCTTTTTGCATATCTCCTGAATTTACGCCAAGATAGCGTAATAAGGTGCGTAGAGTTACGGCATAAGAACGCGCTTCTTCTGCTGACCGAATATCCGGCTCAGAGACAATTTCAAGTAAAGGAACACCGGCTCGATTTAGATCGATAAGTGAATATCCTGGTTTCCCGTTATTTGGAGGGATATGGGTAAGTTTCCCAGTATCCTCCTCCATATGAACACGGCGAATCCGGATATTTTTTTCCCCTGATTGGGTACGGATTTTTAGATGTCCGTGGTGAGCCAATGGACTTTCATATTGGGAAATCTGGTAACCTTTTGGAAGGTCAGGATAAAAGTAGTTTTTGCGAGCAAATATACTTGTGTTGTTAATTTGGCATTCAAGGGCTAAAGCGACTTTTAAAGCATATTCGACTGCTTGTTGGTTTACGACCGGAAGTGAACCGGGCATCCCTGCACAAACGGGGCAAACCGCAATGTTTGGTTTAGCCTCGGTAGAATCTACAACAGGGCATCCGCAGAACATTTTGGATCGAGTCTCGAGCTCGGCGTGAACTTCTAGACCAATGATGGTTTCGAAATTGGGTTTCATGGGTTTTGTCTTAGACCTTGTCCATGGCGTGCCATAAAGCGTCCCATTCGCTGAAGGGCTTCCTTGATTTTGTCGTAAGAAGTAGCATAAGAACATCGTACAAAACCTTCACCACCTCGTCCAAAAGCGGAACCTGGAACAACGGCAACTCGCTCTTCTTCTAACAATCTTTGGGCAAAGGTCTCATCGTCAAAACCGAAAGTCTCAATATTGGGAAAAGCATAGAAAGCGCCTTGTGGCTTGATGGTTGTTAACCCAAGTTCATTGAGACCAGTGTAGATCAATCTGCGACGTTTATCATATTGAAAGACCATCTTTTGCACAGTTTCTTCGCCAACTTTGACGGCTTCCAAAGCAGCATATTGGGAGACCTTCGGCGCGGCCATAACCGTATATTGGTGTACGCGAATTAGTCCTTGGATGATTATTGCTGAGACAATATCATCCATTGTGGCAACTTTGTCGAAGAACTTACGGATTCCAGAAGGCTTTGAATTCGCGACTTTCCTTGCAATGTACTGCTTAGTCATGGCAGATTCTTTTCGTAAAGGTTCTTATTCAATGATCGTTTTTAGGGTTGGCTGATGTGCCACTCATTACTAAAGATGCTATAGTAAAGTTCGAAAACTTCTCCATTTGAAGTCTCTACCAGGAAGTGTTTTCCTTGTGGGTCTATATGAGTATTGATTATCTTTTCGATTTTAATGTGTTGTCCGTTCCAATAGAAAGCGCTTGGTCTTTCAGCATATTCAAAACCCGAATAGCATTCTACAAGTTCACTTATGTTGCCATTCGGGTTTTTATCTAGGTTATTCATAAAAGGAAGATTACGTTAATATTTTCGTATCGTCACCGATATTTATGGCTTTGAATTTCCCTTGTACTTCAGCATTTTGACCAATTAAGGAATTCTCAATATTGACATGGCTAATTCGGCAACGATCTTCTAAGATGGTATTTTGTATAATGCTCGCCTCTACAACACACTCAGCACCTATGGATACATGTGGACCGATGATTGCATGTTTGATTGTTGCGGTAGGGTGAATAAAGACAGGCGGGATGATCACGGTGTTGGTTTGATTTGTAGAGACCTTGGCGTTATTATATCCATGCTCAAGCAAGAATCGGTTGGTCTCTAGGACAGCATCGGGGGTTCCTGCGTCAAGCCATACATCCACGCGATGCGTGCGCATTTTTGCGCCTCTTTCGATCATGATGTTGATTGCATCAGCGAGGAAGTATTCACCCTTGAGGCGTGTATTGCGTTTCATTTGTTCTTCTATTGCATCGATTAGTTCTTCAGATTTTTTGAAGTAATAAAATCCAACGACAGCCAGGTTATTTTGGATGTCCATTGGCTTTTCGATTAGCCGCGTGACCCAACCTTTTTCTCCTATTTTGGCGACGCCAAAACGTCTTGGGTCTTGGACAGGTTTAACCCACCCGATGATATCGGCAGTTTCCTTTTCAAGAAAACTAAGGTCGGTTTCTATCAAAGTATCTGCAAAGACCATAAGCATTGGGCCTGTTAGGTGTTCTTTGGCTAAGTGAATGGCATGGGACTGACCGCGCATCTCAAGTTGGGTCGCATAATGGATATTTAGTTCCGGATGCCGGGTTTTCATGAAGGATTTGATTTTTTCACTCAAATAGCCAACGATGAAGATATATTCGATATCAAATGAGGGTGAGAGAGTCGAAAATGTGTCAAGAACATGCTCGATGATGGCTTTTCCCGCGATACTGACCAATTGCTTCGGTCGGCTCCACGTTTGGGGGCGTAGACGAGTGCCAAGTCCTGCCATAGGAATTACAATCTTAATGGTATTGGTCATAGATTAAGTTGCCCTTTTGATCAATCTCGTGAGCAAAAACTGCTCGTTTCTTCTTGATACCTTATTGCCCATGGATTATTATTATACCCTTTGTCTCATCTCTTGATAAGGAATCGCGTTCTATCAAATAAAATGTTACTGAAGTAATATCGTTCTTTCAAAAGAAAATGTTACCGAGGGAACGATGGAAAAATACGAGGAACGAATGACGATAGACGAAGAACGGAAATATTTGCATAAGATGCGCATACGCTATTGGAAAGCAAAAAGCCGC
>DUEG01000051.1 GCA_011176615.1 Anaerolineae bacterium
CATACTGGCGCGGTGACGAGAAGAGACCAATGTTGCAGCGAATTTATGGAACTGCTTGGAAGAATTCGAAGGCGTTGGAAGAATACTTGCGCAAGTTGGATGAAGCCAAAAAGCGGGATCATCGACGACTTGGAAAAGAATTGGATTTGTACAGCACATCGCCAGAGGTTGGTAGCGGATTGATTCTTTGGCACCCCAAAGGTGGTTTGGTGCGGCACTTAACAGAAGAGTATTGCAAGAACGAGCACCTGGCAAATGGATATGACTTCGTCTATTCCCCGCATATCGGCAGGAGCGATCTGTGGCGCACGAGCGGTCACCTTACCTGGTATGAAGAGAATATGTATGCACCAATAAAGATTGACGAGGATGAGTACTATATCAAGCCGATGAATTGTCCTTTCCACATTATGATTTACAAGAGTAAGATTCGGAGTTACCGTGATTTACCCATGCGATATGCTGAATGGGGTACAGTTTATCGCTATGAACGCAGCGGTGTGTTACATGGATTGATGCGTGTGCGCGGCTTCACACAAGATGATGCTCACCTGTTTTGCCGGGAAGACCAAATGGCAGAAGAAATTGATCGTGTCTTAAAGTTCTGCCTGCATATCTTGCGAGGGTTCGGCATTAATGAATTTCATGCTTATTTGTCGACGCGAGATCCGGAAAAATCTGCAGGTGATCCCCATCGTTGGGAAGATGCCACCGACGCGTTACGAAATGCACTCGACCGAGCCGAACTAGTGTATGATCTCGACGAGGGTGGTGCGGCATTCTATGGCCCCAAGATTGATTTAAAAATGATCGATGCCTTAGGGCGGGAATGGCAATTATCAACAATCCAATTTGACTTCAATTTACCTGAACGGTTTGATATGGTCTATATTGGCGAAGACGGGAAACAACATCGACCTTATATGATCCATCGCGCATTATTAGGCTCTATGGAACGATTCATGGGCGTGTTAATTGAACATTATGGTGGCGCATTCCCTGTGTGGCTCTCGCCGACACAAGTAATGCTTATTCCAATTGCGGACCGACATATCCCATATGCTCAAGAAGTAGCGGGCAAAATGAAAGCCGTTGGTATCCGGGTTGAGGTAGATTCTCGTAGCGATAGGATGAATGCAAAAATCAGAGATGCTCAACACCAAAAAATACCCTATATGCTTGTTGTGGGCGATCGAGAAATGGTGCAAGGAAAAGTCGCCCCACGTTTGCGCTCCGGTGACAGGTTGCCATCAATGGATGTAGATGAGATTATTAAACGTATCCAAAAGGAAATTAAAGAACATGTTTAGCGAAAATGTGGGTTTCTCCTTATGAGATTGATTGTTTCAAGCATCGGTTTAGGTAGACTTTGATGGTAAAATAGTGAACGCGTGTTGACGAATCGGATGTGTTCGTGGTATTATGCGGCGAATCCTGAGACAAATTAGTGGATTTTTATTAAGAAGAGGAGAAAGATATAAGTACGTTAGAATATCGAATAAATGATAGAATTAGGGCACGTGAGGTCCGTTTGATAGGACCTGATGGGGAGAACGTTGGTGTTGTCTCCATTGCACAAGCCCGGCAGATAGCACAAGAAGCAGACCTCGATCTAGTGGAGGTTGCGCCAAATGCTAAGCCACCAGTGTGTCGCGTAATGGATGTTGGTAAGTTTATTTACCAACGCCAAAAAAAGGAGCGGGAAGCACGTAAAGCTCAGGTAAAGGTGGAGATCAAGGAGATTCGCCTTCGCCCGAAGACAACTGAGCATCATCGTTCCTTTAAAGTAAGGGATGCTCGTCGTTGGTTGACTCAAGGCAAGAAAGTCAAGGTCCGCATCCGCTTTCGGGGTCGAGAGATTAATTATCCTGAAATCGCACTGGAGGATCTCAAGGAGATCGCTGAAGAACTAAAGGATGTAGCAACGATCGAGCAAGTACCTTCCCGAGAGGGAAGAACGATGTTAATGGTTTTGGCGCCTGCTAAAAAACCAAAGAGTTGATAAATTCGCTTTTATTCTGTAAAGCGTTTATATGATATATCCTCCGCAAATAAGCGAGGGCGACGTTAGCTGTCGCCCTCTCTATCGCGGATAACCAAGATAGGAGAAATTAGTCGTGCCTAAGAAGCGAAAGCAAAAAAAGTACAAACTAAAAACCCATAAAGCGACCGCGAAGCGATTTCGCGTGACCGGCAGTGGGAAATTGGTGCGTACAAAAGGTGGAAAGAGCCATTTCCGCCGCCGTACATCCAAACGTACAAAACGTTTGTTCACCGAGATGATTCCAGTCAAGGGATCTGGTATGCAAAAACGTATACGACGTTTAGCGCCCTATTTGAGTAAGTACAAAGCAAACCCGAATGCTCGGAGTGGAAAATCAGGTTAAATAAAATTAGTTGCGGCTGTTGGGTGTTTGCAACTGGCAGATCGCGGAAACAGCGATAACTGCTGACGCCCAGGGGTACGCAGGAGAGTGATAAATGGCAAGAGTTAAGACAGGTTATACACGCCGCAGAAGGCATAAAAAGGTATTAAAAATCACGAAAGGTCAATTCGGTGCACGTAGTCGATTATACCGCCGTGCAAATGAGGCTATGCTTAAGAGCCTTTGGTATGCTTATCGCGACAGACGAAATCGAAAACGAGACCTGCGACGATTGTGGATTGCGCGCATCAATGCTGCAGCCCGACGGAATGGCATTACTTACAGCAGATTAATTTATGCTTTAAAGAAGGCTGATATTACGATAAACCGAAAGATGCTTGCAGAGTTGGCTGTTCGTGACCCTAAAGCTTTTACTGCTGTGGTGGAGAAAGCAAAGGCAGTCTAAATCTTACTTGGTAGATAAGGATTGGAGACCGGTTTTTCCGGTCTTTTTTATTTTAATGAGTACCTAGATAATCTACAGAGCACTTGGCGCTGTATATGAAGACGTGCTAAAATCAACATGAGGTTCCAATGAGCGAAACACTTAGAGAATATGCTATTTCAAACAAATGCCTCTTCCAGGTAGTGAACGGGGATATTACTGAGGAATATGTTGACGCAATTGTCAACGCAGCAAATAAGGAATTAATGCATGGAGGAGGGGTTGCCGGGGTTATTGCCAGAAAAGGGGGACGCCAGATACAGCAACAGAGTACTGCTTGGGTGCAAAAGTTTGGAATCGTAGAACATGGTTCTCCTGCTTACACAGACGCTGGCAAACTTCCCTGTCGGTTTGTGATTCATGCGGTTGGACCGATCTGGGGGGAGGGGGATGAAGATGCAAAATTAACGGCTGCTATCAGGGGCTCATTGAGAGTCGCTGACCAATTAGGCATTAAATCGATTGCATTTACAGCAATTTCAACGGGAATATATGGTTTCCCGAAAGCCAGGGCGGCACGTATTTTCTTTCAGGTTATTCCTGAGTATATCAAGGAGAATACAACATCCCAGATCAATCTGATAAGATTGGTTTTGTATGATCGGCTTACTGTCAAACTTTTTTTAGATGTCTGGGATGATTTGTTTGTAGAAAAAGTGAATGAATAGAGATTGAGTATTTATCAATGATTACCTCAACTCAAAACCCTAAGATTCGATTAATCCACCGCTTACAAACCAGCGCGCGTAAGCGGAAGGAAGCGGGAGTATTTGTGATTGAGGGCATTCGGTTGGTTGAGGAGTCCTTCTCGGCTGGCTGGAAACCACAATCTGTTTTTTACACGGATGGGCTTTCTGATCGTGGCTTTCGACTTATCGATAAATTCATCGGCTCGGGGGTGGATATCTATAAAGTCAACGCAGAAGTCATGCGTTATGCAAGTGATACGCAAACTCCGCAAGGATTATTGGCAATTGTTCCCATGCATAAATGGGAAATCCCTGCGTCTCTTGATTTTGTTCTGATACTTGATAGCGTACGTAATCCGGGCAACTTGGGAACGATTCTGAGGACAGCGCTTGCAGCAGGTGTGGATTTGGCAATTCTGCCTCCTGGAACTGTTGATCTTTACTCTCCTAAGGTCGTCCGTGCAGCAATGGGGGCTCATTTCCGGATGCCAATCCTACAAATAGATTGGGACGAGATTCGAGAACTTGTAAAACCTCTAAGAGTTTATCTTGCTGATGTCAAAGGAAGGTTCTCGTGTTTTGATTCTCAATTCCAAATTCCGCTTGCGCTGATTATGGGAGGGGAAGCAAAAGGGGCGGGCTCTGAAGCCCGGCTTTTGGCAAACGAGACGATATTTATTCCTATGTTGGGTAAGGCTGAATCATTGAATGCAGCCATTGCCGCTGCTATCCTTATGTTTGAAGTCCTCCGCCAGAGAGGGATGGTTAATGAATGAATCCGCATTACCCCTTAACTGCATTCTCGAAGGAAATTGTATAGAGGTGCTTGGTCGGTTGCCGGAAAAATCAGTGGACTTGATCTTTGCGGATCCCCCGTATAATTTACAACTTTATCAAGAGTTAAGACGTCCGGATATGTCTTTGGTCAAAGGAGTGAATGACGAGTGGGATCAATTCGAGAATTTCGATCAATATGACGATTTCACGCGGGCGTGGTTGATTGCTTGCAGACGCGTTCTCAAAGACAATGGCACTTTATGGGTTATTGGCTCATATCATAACATTTTTAGAATCGGAAAGATGATGCAGGATATTGGCTATTGGATTTTGAATGATGTGATTTGGGTGAAGAATAACCCGATGCCTAACTTTAGAGGGGTACGGTTCACTAATGCGCATGAGACTTTAATTTGGGCGAGCAAGTCCAAGAACGCTCACTATACTTTTAACCATCATGCTATGAAAGCGTTTAATAAAGGCAAACAGATGCGTAGCGATTGGAGGCTGCCTACTTGTGTTGGGGCTGAGCGCATTAAAATAAACGGCGTAAAAGCGCATGCAACACAGAAACCGGAAGCGTTGCTTTACCGAGTTATCTTGGCTTCAAGCAACCCTGGATACGTAGTCTTGGACCCATTTTTTGGAACCGGCACCACGGGAGCGGTTGCAAAAAAACTGCATCGTAACTGGATCGGAATTGAAGTAAATGCAAAATATATTGACTTGGCAAGAGAGCGGATTGACAATCTTGAACCGGAATCTTTTGACGAAGGCATCTTTGATGTTCGAGACCGAAGAAGATCGGAACCGCGTATCCCCTTTGCTCGCCTAGTAGAGAGCGGCTACCTTACACCCGGACAAAAATTATACTTCCAGGGTGATCGTAGTCAGATTGCGCGGATAAAACCTGATGGAAAATTGGTCTATGCTGGTTTTGAAGGTTCAATCCATCAAGTTGGAAAGCATATCGTTGGCAGTGGTTCTTGTAATGGGTGGGATTGCTGGGATTATGAAAATTCCTCAGGGGAATTAAATCACATTGATAAACTTCGCCAAGAATACCGTAAAAACAAGTTGAACCGTTGAATGAATGGATTACGTATATCTGTAGATAAGGAAGTAATAAAGAGTAATGAAGATTAGATCGATAACATATTTTGTAAATCCCGGTTATCCAATCAATCATAAAGAAATTCAAAGGGGGGGAAGATTCATCAATGCAGCGAGAGAAGCATATAGTAGTTCTGGCTTGAATGTTCAAACTAGCCGTTTGGCAACGGTACCATTCCCGGAATTGTTACCCGGAATGATTCAAGAGAAGTCGGTGTCATTCGCTCAGGAACTAGAGGACTTAGCCCAGGCAGAAGGGTTCGATTATGTTTCGATTGGCTCTGCAATTCCATCGTTGCCAGAGAGTTACAAAATCATTCCAGAGATCTTGGGTGAGACGGAAAAGGTCTTTGCTTCAGGTATTATAGCGACGAAAGAGAACGGCATTTCCTTGCCAGCCATTCGTGAATGTGCTGAGATTATTCGCGAAATTTCGACAATTGATCCAAAAGGCTTTGGAAATCTTTATTTTGCTGCTTTGGCAAATGTTCCTGCTGGAGTGCCTTTCTTTCCTGCTGCCTATCATAGCGGTGAGCGTCCTGCATTCGCCTTGGCTATTGAAGCGGCGGACTTGGCGGTTCAGGCGTTAAGCGGAGTGACTGGAATAGCGGAAGCCTCCGCAAGGTTGGTGGAAGCCATAGAAATCAATGCACAAAAGATGACCCGCATAAGCAAGGCGCTTGAGAGAAAAGCAGGGATTCGTTTTTTAGGTATTGATTTTTCTCTGGCACCTTATCCGGAGTCTGAATCTTCATTGGGAACCGCAATGGAGGCTTTAGGTGTTCCAGCAGTGGGATTGCATGGTTCGTTGATGGCAGCAGCGTTTTTGACAGGGGCGATCGATAAGGCAAAGTTTCTGAAGGCGGGTTTTAATGGATTGATGTTACCTCTCTTGGAAGATGCTACGCTTGCTAAACGTGCCTATGAAGGCACGCTTTCAGTGAAAGACCTATTGATGTATTCGGCTGTGTGTGGGACGGGGTTGGATACAGTGCCATTGCCGGGAGCAACAACACCCAAGCAAATCGAGGCAGTTCTCTTGGATCTATCGGTGCTTGCATTGCGTTTGGATAAACCCTTGACGGCGCGTTTGATGCCTATCCCAGGAAAGATGGCGGGAGACACAACGGATTTTAATTTTTCATACTTTGCGAATACGCGTGTGTTGGGATTAAGTGCCGAGCCATTGCAAGGTTTATTACAATCGGATGAAAGTATTCGTATCGAAAAAAGATGATTGCGATTCTGTGAGTCCTATCGTTGGTTTCCAGGCGGTAAACATTGGTATAACTCTCGGAATCTACACTGACAAGCCCCACTTTCCTTAATCTGGTTAGATGATGTGAAACAGTGGAGGGGAGCAGGTTGAGTACTTCTGCGATTACCCGATCGATAATTCCTGTTGAGTAAGCATACCGATGATCTTCAAACGATTGGCATCTGCCAATGCCTTGAAAAAATTGAGTAATTCTTTGTTTGTATTATTTGTAATCATTTCACCCTTATACTAATAATATAGATATTCTTCGGATTAAATATACCGTAGGTTCAACTTGTAAGTCTGATTTTGCGGGTCAGGAAAAGAGGTATGCTTCGATAGGTGCTTGTATAACAGCCGCACTTAAAGAAGTACGGACGATGGCATAATCCCTTAGCAGTGAACCTCGGTAAGGTTTTTGGTTGCCTCATATTGTGAAGGATTAATAAGGACTATTTATCGAATCTAATCCGGTGAATCATCTTGTTTCGATGGGGCATCTTCCTCGCCCTCGTCTTTTTCTTTGTAACTCGATAAGGGGATGTTTTTCTTGATGTGAAATGGAATTTCAACTGTAATAATGTTTGGCTGATTACGCAAGCGAAACCTCAAGAAATTTGCGGTTTGGTTATGAAGGAACTGCGCAGGAAGCGATTCGGTTACAAACTCTGGAATAACCACAGTGATGAGTTGATTAGGGAATTCTTCTCGTTTGACCTTTAGAATATAGTCAATCAAAGGATCTAAAACATCCCGATAATCATAATCAATGCAAATCAACTCTGCATTTTTTGTGATTCCCGGAAATCGATTCCAACGCTTCATTAATCGTTCCTTCATTTCCTCACTGGTTGTGATGCTTACCGCGCGCACATCATTCGACATACGGACGGCGTACTGCAAAGCTCTCAAAGTCCCTTTGTGCACATCTCCCATAGGCAAAATGACAACATCTGCAATCTTTATAATTGAATTTTCTTTCCCAACCAGGTCTTTTGTACTCAAGGCTTTTGAGACGCGTTGATAATGCCGATTGATCTCATAGAACATGGCAATCAGCAACCCAATGATTAAGACCGTTATCCAGGCGCCTTCTAAGAATTTTGTGACAACAAGGACGAGAAACACAATAAGTGTTGTCAGAGACCCAATTGCATAAACTACGTATTTCCAATGCCATCCCTTTTCGTAGTGAATGGTTGTTTCCAGGGTTGTTATCGATTCGCCAGGTTTAATTTTACCTATGCGAGACATTAGATGAAGCATGCCGGCTTGTGATATCGTAAAACTTACCATCACGCCTATTGCGTAAAGAGGAAGCATCGCAATTTCATTGGCTTGAAAAATAATCACCAGCAGTGATGAGAGCACTGCGAGTACCGTAATGCCGCCGCTGAAGACGAGGCGGTCTCCGCGATTGATCATCCAGCGGGGCATGAAATTATCTCTTGCAAGGAAGTAACTTAAGCGAGGGAAATCCTGGAAGCCGGTATTTGCTGCCAGAATTAAAATGAGCATCGTGAAAAGTTGTACCCAATAATATAGAAATCCGCCGCCAGTGATCGTACGGGTCATTTGGGACAAGATGCTGTCTGCTTCGTTGGGAATGAGATGGAGATGTGTGGATAAGAAACTAATTCCGGAGAACAATGACATAGCTATCACTGCCATAATGACAAGTGTTTTTGCAGCATTAGCGGCTTCGGGCGGCTTGAATGCCTGAACGCCATCGCTGATCGCCTCGATGCCTGTCAGGGCAGTGCATCCTGCAGCAAAAGCGCGCAGTATGATCCATGCATAACCGACTCCAGCAATTAGGCTGACTTGTTCTGTGGGTAGTGGATTAACCGGCAATGGAGACGCCCCAAACCACCCTAAGGTTCGCACGAGACCAATAATAACCACTAACAACACGCCTCCAACGAATGCATAAGTGGGAATCACAAAGATGGTACCGCTTTCTCTTACGCCGCGCAAATTGACCCAAGTAAGAAAAGCGATCGCGAATAAAGCCAGTGCAACATGGTAGTCCTTAAGCGCCGGGAATGCGGATGTGATTGCTCGAATACCAGCAGAAACGGAAACGGAAACGGTGAGTATATAATCTGTTAGCAAGGCTCCTGCTGCGATCAAGGAGGGAAGCGTGCCGAGATTGTCTTTTGCAACGATGTACGAACCGCCCCCATTTGGATAATGCAGGATCGTTTGGATATAACTGAACACGACGATAAGAACAAGTAAGGTAATTCCAAGGGCAATGGGGAAAGTCAGGGAAATAGCGCCATAACCAAGCAGGATCAAAACGCTCATGATCGCTTCAGTCGCATAAGCATTGCTGCTTATTGGGTCAGAGGCGAAGATGGCTAACGCGCGGACTTTGTCCAAACGCTCGTGGATTTCCATGCTCGTTGGAAATGGTTTCCCAATTAATTTCCGTTTGATGTTCCCTAAGCCCATAAAACTTTCCAGTATTTTGAACTTTGTCTTGGATAAGACTGAATATTTTATCACTTCAAACAAAAAATGGGGAAGAATATTTCTTGGAGGCTAAAAGCACTCACTTAGGAACAGGTCCATGCTTTTAATTGTGATATTGCCTCTTGCTCCTTGTCGCACCAAAAAAAGCCTTCTAAGTGATAAAATAATAAATGGTTGCCTTTTATGGAATGTTCGGAGATGATCCGCAGTTAGCGTTGATTATTCTCTGCAGGTTGTCCGAGATTTGTTTCATGGCTTCATTGTCTCATTGTTAAAGGCTAGAGGCATCTAAAGTTGGCACTAACATTAGATCTAAAAGGAAGGGTCGAAGGAAGCAGGTTAGAAAATGAAAGAGGCGATGCTCTACGAGAAACTTGAGAAGAACAGTGTGCGCTGTAATCTGTGCGCACTTCACTGTGTGATTCCTGATGGAAAACTTGGCGTCTGCAATGTGCGTGAGAATCGGGGAGGAACGCTCTACACATTGGTCTATGGACGCACCATCACCCAGCATGTTGACCCGGTGGAGAAGAAGCCCCTCTTCCATTTCTACCCTGGGTCTATGGCATACTCTATTGCCACCCCGGGTTGTAATTTTCGCTGTAAGTGGTGCCAAAATTGGGAAATTTCCCAAATGCCGCGTGAACAGCATTTTGTTTCAGGCTATCAAGCATCCCCTGAGCAGATTGTCGCGGATGCGCAAAGGACTGGCTGCCGGAGCATTGCTTATACCTACACCGAACCGACCATCTTCTTTGAGTATGCCTATGATACATCTCGCTTGGCTCATGAGGCGGGATTGGCTAACCTGTATATCACTAACGGGTATATGACGGTTGAAATGCTGGAGATTTACCACCCGTACTTGGATGCAGCCAATGTGGACTTAAAGGCTTTCCGCGAGAAGACCTATCATCGCTACGTGGGCGCGGGTTTGCAGCCGGTGCTGGACAGTATGAAAGCCATGAAACGTTTGGGTATCTGGCTGGAAGTAACCACCTTGGTTATTCCGGGAATCAATGATGATCCGGCTGAACTGAGGGATGCAGCCCGTTTTGTCGCTCAGGAACTGGGTGTGGATACGCCGTGGCATATCAGCCGTTTCTTCCCCTCCTATAAGATGACAGATGTGCCGCCGACACCGTTGGCGACCCTGCAACATGCGCGACAAATCGGGTTGGAGGAAGGGTTGCATTATGTATATGTAGGCAATATCCCGGACGATAAGAGTCAGGATACGTTTTGTCCAGAGTGCGGCAATTTACTGATCGAGCGGCAGGGTTATTGGATCGTTGAAAATAAGATTCGCAATGGTCGCTGCCCAACCTGTGGAACATCAATCGCTGGTGTCTGGGAAAATTGACTTCTATGAAAATAACGATTTTGGGCACAGAATCACTCGGTGTACGCGGGCTTTCCTGTGTTGTACAAGTTGGGGACAGAAAAATCGTTATTGACCCAGGTGTAGCCTTGGGATACCGGCGCCATGGTTTGCTTCCCCACCCGGCGCAAGTGGCAGTTGGAGAGCGGGTACAGAGGGAAATCATGACTGCATTACAAGGAGCGACTGATGTGGTGTTTAGCCACTTCCATGGCGATCATATTCCGCTTCCCGACGCTAATCCTTATCAGTTAAGCGCACAAAAAGCGGTTTCACTTTTACGCACGGTTCGAATTTGGAGCAGAGGATCAGAGGGGCTTTCGCATCATATGGCATCGCGGAGAATTGACCTAATGGCAATATTGGGGAGGGATTTGCCGAATTCCGAAGGGCAAAGAGACGGCTCATTGCAGTTTTCTCTACCTGTGCCTCATGGAGACTCGAATACGAGATACGGGAAAGTGATGATGACGCGTATTGAGGATGAAGATAGCGTTTTCGTTCATGCTTCGGATATACAACTTCTTAATAGCGAGGCTGTGGACTTGATCTTGGCCTGGCGACCGAATATCGTGCTGGTTGATGGACCCCCTCTTTATCTTCCCTATCTAACAACCCAGAAACAGGAGCAAGCATGGAGAAATGGGTTGCGTTTGGCGCATGTGGTTGATATACTTATTCTAGACCACCACTTGCTGCGCTGCGAGGCAGGTCTGCACTGGCTGGACAGTATGGCTTCAGAAACGGGAAAACGCGTGCTCTGCGCTGCTGATTTTATGGATTATCCCCGTTGTCTCTTAGAGGCTCAGCGCGCGCAATTGTATGAAGAAATGCCGGTACCTGAAGGATGGCACGAAGCCTACGCCAATGGCAAGGCGGATACCAGTTCCTTCCAAGTTTACAATGATGTACACGAACGATTGTTTCTTAATTAAAGTCTGTCAATAAAAAGTTTTTAAATTAAAAGCGAGGTTAAATGATACCAATGAAAACGATTGAAGCGATAAAAGCAGCACATAAAAAGTTAGCAGAATACCATTATGAATTGAAGCCAGTAGTTCGCGGTTACGCAAACCGCACGCTCTATGTCAACCTTTCAAGCCATGAAATTACCGAAAAACCAGTTACGCAACAAATGAAAGACCTGTTCACTGGCGGGCGCGGTTTTGGCTTGTGGCTATTGTGGAACGCTGTAACCAAAGATA
>DUEG01000052.1 GCA_011176615.1 Anaerolineae bacterium
AGGCGCGGGAACATATCATAGACCATCTCTAAGCTATCCTTGATATAAGGTCTTGAACGCTTTGGGGAGGCGCCCATTTCAAGGTTCTCCTCGACACTCATATCGGTAAAGAGTTGGCGCCCTTCTGGGACGAGCACAAGACCCATGTCTGCTTTTTGATGCGCAGAGAGGTGGCTAATATCTTTTCCATTGAAGGTAATCGTACCCTTCCAGGGTTTGAGCAAACCCATCACAGTGTGCAATAAAGTCGTCTTCCCCGCGCCATTCGTTCCAACAAGGGATGTCAATTTTCCTTCTTCTAGTGAAAGATTCACCCCCCAAAGTATTTGTACTTCACCATAACCGGATTCGACGTTCTTGATTTCTAATATCGCCATAGTTCACCTATCATTCTTCATCTTGATTATCCTAGGTTCCCGTACGCATCAAGCGCTCCGCGAGTTTGGGGTCACCTAAATAGGCTTCGATAACTCGTTCATTATTCTGGATTTCGGTAGGGGTACCTTCTGCGATTTGTTGACCAAAGTCGAGTACGATCATACGGTCGGAGACATTCATGACCGCGTGCATGACATGCTCAATCATAATGATTGTGATTCCTCGGTCGCGGATCTTGCGTACGGTCTCGACCATATCAGCGATCTCCTTGTGATTCAAGCCAGCGAGCACCTCATCCAGAAGTAAGAGGATTGGATGGGAAGCCAAAGCCCTTGCCATTTCAAGTCGTTTCTTCTGGGCTACGTTCAGGGTGCCGGCAAGTTTTCCCGCCAAGTCAATGATTCCAAGGAATTCCAGGGTATCCATAGCAATCTTCTTCGCGTCTCGGATTGAGTGGTTTTCCCGCCCATAACATGCGCCAACCATAGCATTTTCTAGCACTGGAAGGTCATTGAGAGGTTTGACAATCTGATGAGTGCGTGCCAACCCCATGCGCGCCATATCGTAAGTCTTAGCGCCTGTCGTATCTTTACCCAGAAAAACCACACGACCTTCATTCGGGGGATAAACACCGTTGATCACATTGAACAAGGTCGTCTTACCAGCCCCATTCGGTCCAATCAACCCCAGGATTTCCCCTTCAGGTAAGTCGAACGTTATATTGGAGAGCGCTTGCAAACCTCCGAAGCGTTTGTTTACGCCTTCAACTTTTAGTATCATTGCAGCACCCTCCTTAATCCTGGTATTTGCTTCCTAAGCCAGCCAATCACACCGCCAGGGACGAAGAGCACAATAACCAAGAGCAGACCCCCAGCGACTGCAAGTTGGATATTTTTGAAGAATGAATTCGTCAGTAAAAAGCCGCGCATCCATTGGTAACCTGCAGCGCCAAGCAAGGGACCTAAAACCGTGCCCTGCCCGCCAAGCATCACCATGACGATCATTTCGATCGACATAGACAAACGAAAAGCAGGAACAGGTTCAATGGCGCCGTTTTTGAAGAAGAACAAAGCACCGAGAATGCCTGGGAAAATCGCTGACAGCACATATGCCCAAGTCTTCGCGTCTGGCGCTCTGACGCCCATCACCTCAGCAGCATCCTCGTCCTCTCGAATCGCAAGCAAGCCTAAGCCGAATTTCGAAGTACGCACCAGATAACTTACCACAATGACCAACAAGACTGTTGCAATCAAAAGATAATATGCCATCCAGAGCGACTTGGCTGCGCCCCCATACGCTTTATAGACCTTGAAATTCAAAGTCATCCCAATTGGGCCTCCAAACAAATCGAAATTGTTGATGAATGCCCGCACAGCCTCGTTAACACCAATGGTGGCAAGTGCGAAATAACCGCCTCGCAAACGCAGAATGGCTTTCCCCAACAAGAACGCTAAAAGACCTGATGCAAGTCCGCCTGTGAGCATCGCGATCCAGATAGATTGACCTTGTGCGGACATAAAGTAAAATCCTACATAACCGCCTAAGCCAAAATAAACTACGTGACCAAAACTAACATAACCTGTGTATCCCAAAAAGATGTTAAGGCTGGATGCCAACCCCATAAACAATATTATCGTAAAAATCGTTTCGCGGTTGATATCTTTTTGCGAGATAATTGGCCATGCCCCTAACAAAACTATGATTAGTATAGGTAATACCAATCCAAGATTTATATCCTTATACTTCATTTTTTCACCCCCAAAAGTCCCTGAGGTCTTACCAGAAGGATCAAGACAAAGAGGACAAATTCAACTACGGGGACCCATGTGGTTTCCATGAAGGTTGGAATAATACCCTCCAGGACGCCAAGGATCAGCCCGCCGTATAAAGCCCCGATGGGATTACCCAACCCCCCTAGGACACTGATGACAAAACTCTTAAGCTCGTAAGCACCCCCAGCCAGAATGGTGAATGGGAAAAACGTGGCAATCAATGCGCCTGAGATCGCCGCCAACATTGTACCCAAACCGAAACTCAATGCGAGGATTTGCATTGAAGGCACCCCCATCAACTCAGCAGCGTCCTTGTTGTTTGCAACCGCTCGGATATAGCGACCTGGGCGGGTTTTGTAAAGAAAGAGATACAACCCTGCGCTCACAAGCACGCTGGCAACTGCAGCGATCACTCGTGTTCCTAATAGGGTCACGTTTCCAAACGTGAGCCTTCCCATGTTGAACTCAACATTGCGGGGAGAAGCGGTAAAAATCGCTGTGCCAATACCGATGATAATCATATTCACCGCGTAAGTTGCCAGCAAAGTAGATAAATGTGAGGCGCCAATCACCCGATGAACAGCAATAAAATAGACTAGGATTCCAAAAAGCAATCCACCCAATGCGACGAACAAAAGCGCCAGATAGGGATTTAAACCCAGAGGACCAGTGAACAACAGATATACGCCGAACATTCCTAAAGTGATAATCGGGCCATGAGAAAGATTGATTACATCCATCACACCCCAGATCAATGTCAGCCCCATTGCCGCGACACCATAAACAAAACCAATTAAAAGACCGTCTGTAACAGAGGCTAATAAAAATCCCATTGATTTCTCCTTTTTACGAAGGGTAAATTCTTGGTTAAATACGTGATCATTGTGAACTCAACCAAAAAGGGGAAATTTCCCGCTGGCACGGGGTAAAGGTACCAGCGGGACTTATCCATTTAATGCAATGGATATAGAGGCTCAGCAGTTGCGCCCTCTTCTGGCCAAACAACTTGCTTTACAAGGTTGCCATCTGCATCCTTCTGCCATTGAATGTAAACCATGGAGTGCCCTAATTGTAAACCATGGGCTTCTTCGCTCGTATCGAATTTGATATGACCGTAGAAAGTAAGCATATCGACACCATCAAGCGCAGCCTTGACTTTTTCGAAATCCATTGAATCCGCATCCATGATGGCTTTCTGGAGGATCATCCCAGCAGCATAACCACCTGCAGAGTGATAGGATGGATCTTCACCGTAAGCAGCCACGTATTCTTCAACGAACTTGTCGCCGGTCAAGCCGAACCACTCCAGTCCTGCTTGTTCAGCTGATTCGGGCGTAAATGCAGCGAGGGGTTCCCATTGACTTGGGCCAATAACGCCAAGAGCGGCTTCGCCTAAATCTGCAAAATCAGGTTCAGGTGGTGCAACCAGTAAAGTCATAAATTTGATTGCAATGTTCTTATCGTAAATCTGACGGGCGAAGGTGCTCCCATCCTGGAAGTGACCGCCACCAAGAATCGCATCTGGACCCGCATCCACAATCTTATTGATGAATGGTCCAAAGTCCGTTGTCTCTGGGTCATATCCTTCATAAAGAACCACATCATAGCCTTGTTCTACAGCATAATCCTTAGCAGCCACAACAACAGCCGTCGAGAATTTGCTGTTCTCGTACACGAACGCAACTTTTTTGGCATCCGGGTCAAGTTTACCGAGCAAATCAACAGCACCGGTCAAGTAACGGCTGGCTGGTGTATATGCTTGATATACCGAGGTATAGCCCTGCTTGTAATTGGCATCGGACGCTGCACCCGTCGTAATCATAATCTTGCCATATTGCTCGGCAATAATGGAAGAAGCAGCGGTCAATCCGCTTGAATAAGGGCTGATTAGGAAGTCGGCACCATCTTCTGTCGCGATGCGGGTATAGAGTTCCTGGACGCGGTCGGTGTTGCTCTCATCGTCGTAGGTCACCTCCGAGAACTTGATTACTGTACCGTCACTTAATACGATTCCACCAGCATCATTAACATCCTTCATCCACAAGCGCAATCCGCTAACCTGGCGGGTGGATGAAACATTGTATTTGCCAGTCTGTGATGTGGTGAACCCAATTACCGCAGTGACTTCCTTAACTTCCGGAACTTCCTCTGTCTCCACGGGTTTTGCTTCTTCCGTAGGTTGTGCTACCTCTTCAGTTTTTACGGTCGCAGGAGCGCTGGTAGGTTTCACTTCCGGTGCTTTGGTGGGTTCTGGCGCGGGTTGGCAAGCAGCCAAAACAACTGAGAACACCATCAATAAACTAATGATAAAGATTAAACTGCGTTTCATTTTCTTAAACCTCCTCGTTTGGTTTTGAAAATATTGATGTTCTACGAAATATTTTTCTCTTGAAATCTTGTCTACAACGCTTTCTCAAATATAATCACCTCCTTTTAATTTGACTTCTGTTTAATAAATCTGGTGCTATTGATTGTATATTCAGCATAAAAACATATGCTGCTGGTAATTATTTAACCATAACTACAGGTTTATAAAAAATAAAAACCTATTCCGATGTAAACTTTACGAATTTGCGATGATGGCGTCAACGATGTTCAGAAGGCAGGCACTTTAAATACAATGAAGAACCTTTTTTCTATTAGAAAAGAAAAACCCTCGCGTTGGGAGGGTTTTATATACATATTCAATTTGGCTCTTAAGAGAATAAAAAATATGGAGAAGGGAACTTGTTAACCAGTCTGTGCTTGAGATGATGTGTATTAAAATTCGGTGGAATGAAAGGTAACCAATTTCCGACTGGCTTAAATATTTGGGATATTTATCACAATCATTCTGACCGCACAAAACCATCGTCCGATGGTGACGGACTGCTGAAAAAGCCCGGGCTGGCAAAGCCAAGAATGGATCTGTTCTCTTGGAATATTGTGTTGCCTTGCGAGCGCCAGTCTTCTCTAGACTCATCTCGAATAGGATTCGTGCGTTCAAGAAATCCTCTCCAGGATATCTTTGCTCGGGCAAGCGATGTTAAAGGCTTCAATGATACAACTACCGCGATTAAACAGATTAATATTAATAATAACCTTTTATCAAAAAAATGTCAATAAAAGTTTATAAAAAAAGCATTAAACCCATTTTCTTGTTGACACGCTGCAGATATTGCAGGTTGTTTTGGTTCATCGTTAATCGCCTCCCGTCAATTGTCCGTAATTTATCCTTCCTCCCAATAACGGTGCGAGGGGTGTATGCAAACGGTGGTGAAGATTTCTTAGTCGCTTGGGTTCCTTCGAAACGACAGAACATGTTGTCACTGCGAGCGGAGTGTAACGTAGCGAAGCAGTCTCCCTCACCGCCCCATCGTCATTACGAGGAGAACGCAGCCCGACGAAGGTATCTCCCCACGACTGTCATTGCGAGACCCCCGCAGGGGGGTCGTGGCAATCTCCTTCACCGCTGGCAAACATCACTTGTTTACTCACAAATCCACCAAGGAGATTGCTTCTGTCGCTGGCGCTCCATTCCAATGATCCTCGTGTTGTCATTTCAACCAGCGGGAGAAATCTTTTGACATTAACCCCACGCATAGGGTTGAATCATCGTGTACGCCTTTTACATAGCCCTTCCACGAGCTCAGGGCGAGGTTCACAATGACGGGGGAGGTATTTGCGTAGGTGGTTGTAAAAAACTTTCATTTTTGCATTGACAATTCTCTAAAATACCCTTGACAGAAACATAATTATAGTTAATATATAAGCCTGCTTAATTATTCAGAAAGGTGAACTATGAAGACGCCAAATGAAAATCTGCAAGAAGTTTTACGCAAAACAATGGTGCGTCTTATGCACCAGTCCATGCGTAATTTTTGGCGGTACGCAAAAGAACAAGGATTGTCAATAACACAGATGATCGCCTTGCGACAGATCTATTATCATGGTGAGCAAAACGGGTGCAGCGTCTCGGATATCAGCGAAAACCTGGGCGTGTCCAATCCAGCCACCAGCCAGTCACTAGATAAACTGGTGCAAATGGGGTTGATTTCTCGGCAGGAGAACCCGCACGACCGCCGCAGCAAACAGATTTTACTCACCGAGCACGGCAAGAGGGTTCTGGTTGAGAGTATGCATCCCCAACGTATCTGGCTCAAGGAGTTGCTGGAACGCCTGACACCGGAAGAAACTGAACAGATCTCCAACGCGCTTTCTTTGCTGGAGGAAAAACTCGCAGAAATTGAATGAGACGGGACCATGTTATTGACATCATCAACCAAGGCGATACGCCAAAAGTTATTCAACGACCTTTTACGGTTAAAACCCTAATTAGGAGCATTCTGACTATATGACACGTATTTTAAAATATCTAAAACCATTTTCCCTTTTACTGGTGATTGCGATTGTGCTGCTATTCTTGCAAGCCTACGCAGACCTGGCATTACCGGACTACATGTCCCGCATTGTCAATGTGGGTATCCAACAAAGCGGCGTGGAAACTCCCGTTCTGGATGCCATGCGCCAAAGTACGCTTGACCATTTGTCCATTTTCTTATCTGAAGATGCAAAAGCGGATATCTTGGCGCATTACACGCTGGTGGATGTCAATTCTCCGGATTATGATACTTACCTAAATGAGTACCCCGCATTGAAAGATGGGGCGGTTTATGTTTTGCAGAATGTCGATGAAGATACGCGCAAACGTCTGGAAGTTGAGATGAGCAAGCCATTGTTGCTCGTCTTTGGGATAGAGAAAATCATTGAGGATCCCGCTCAGGCTGAGATTCTAATGCCCAATGCAGGATTTGACCTCTCCAAAATACCGCCCGGTATGGACATATTCAGCGCAATGAGGCTCATGCCTGAAGCCCAAAAGACAAAATTGCTGGACGCTCTGGACGAAAGGTTTGCCGCCTTTGGCGGGGATAGCGCCATTACCCAGGCTGCAGCACGAGCGACGCTAGCCGAGTACGACGCCCTCGGCATGGATACATCCAGGTTCCAGAATGCTTATATCTTCCGCGTAGGTGGTCAAATGCTTTTGATTGCCCTAATTTCCGCATTGGCAACTATTGGTGTTGGCTACTTAGGCGCTAAGATTGCCGCTGGTCTGGCGCGCGACTTACGCCATGTGCTCTATGAGCGCGTGATGCGCTTTTCAGGTGCGGAGTTCGACCGCTTTTCGACTGCATCGTTGATTACTCGCTCTACGAACGACATCACTCAAATACAAACGGTTACCGCTATCTTTGTACGTATGGTATTTTATGCACCGATTATCGGCATTGGCGGTGTGATTAAAGCGTTGGATAAGAGCCCATCGATGTGGTGGATTATTGCATTAGCGGTAATCATTCTCGTGTCTTTGATTGGAACGGTTTTCCCCATTGCTGTGCCGAAGTTCAAACTTATTCAGAATTTGATTGACCGCTTGAACTTAGTGGCGCGCGAAAATCTGGCAGGTATGATGGTAGTGCGAGCCTTTAACCGCCAAAAGCACGAAGAGAAACGGTTTGATGAAGCCAATGTCGATTTAACTAAAACTAACTTGTTCGTCAACCGCGTGTTCGTCATCGTGATGCCATTTATGATGCTCATTTTGAATGGCGCGACAATGCTCATTATCTGGGTGGGAGCTCACCAAGTAGCGCAAGCACAAATGCAAGTCGGCGATATGATGGCTTTTATGCAATACGCCATGCAGATCGTGTTCGCCTTCCTGATGCTCTCTATGCTCTTCATCTTGTTCCCACGCGCGGACGTCTCCGCTAACCGAATAGCCGATGTACTGGAAACACCGATTACAATCCTCGACCCCAAAAAGCCACAACACTTCCCAGAACATTTCCGCCCGACAATAGACTTCCGTAATGTTTCTTTCCGTTACCCTGAAGCCGAAGATGATGTGCTGCACGGTATTACTTTTTCTATCAAGGCTGGGGAGACCGTGGGGATTATGGGTACGACCGGTTCTGGAAAATCCACGATTATCAACTTAATTCCACGCTTCTTCGATGTGACTGAAGGTCAGATTTTGATCAGCGGTGTGGACATCCGCGAGGTTACGCTGAGCGAACTGCGCGATAAAATTGGCTATGCACCGCAAACCAGCAACCTGTTTACCGGCACAATCGAGAGTAATCTGCGCTTTGCGGATGAAAACGCTGATGAAGAGACCCTGCGCAAGGCGTTGGAAATCGCTCAAGCAAATGACTTCGTCTTTTCCAAGCCGGAGGGGTTGCAAATTGAAGTCTCGCAAGGCGGGGTCAACTTCTCCGGCGGGCAGAAGCAGCGACTTACCATTGGGCGCGCTCTGGTCAAGAATGCCCCTATTTATATCTTTGATGACAGTTTCTCGGCGCTGGATTACAAGACCGATGCCCGTTTGCGCCACGCCTTGCTCAAATACCTTGGCGATAGCACGGTCATCATCGTCTCACAGCGCGTAGCAACGATCAAGAACGCCGATAAAATTCTCGTGCTTGATAAAGGTCGAGTGATCGGCGAAGGCACACATAAAGAACTGATGAAAACCTGTGAGGTTTACAGCGCGATTGCGCTCTCGCAGTTGAAACAGGAGGCGCTCGTATGAGCATGAGCACACCGAACCCTAAAAATCAACCTAAATCACAAAGCAAAGATTCTACGCCTCGACCCGGCAGGATGATGGGACGCGGCCACATGATGATGGGCGGACCGACTGAAAAAGCGAACGATTTTAAAGGCACCTTGCGAAAATTGGTGGTTTATCTGAATCCTTATAAAGTTACCATCATCGTTGTCTTTCTGCTAGCGATAGGATCGACAGTATTTTCCATCGTCGGTCCTAAGATTCTCGGTAATGCCACCACCGAATTGTTCAACGGTGTGATGGCGCAATTTGCTGGCACAGGCGAAGTACCCTTCGATAAGATTGGGCGCATTTTGCTGACAGCACTAGGATTGTACGTCGTCTCTGCCGCGCTCAGTTACATCCAAGGTTGGATGATGACCAATGTTGCCGTCCAGGTGACGTATCAACTGCGCAAAGAAATTATGGAGAAGATCAACCGGATACCGTTCCGCTACTTCGACGGGACTACGCATGGAGAAGTACTTTCCTTGCTGACGAACGATGTGGATACGGTCAACCGAACGCTCAACCAGAGCCTGACTCAAATCATCACCTCGCTGGTGACGGTGCTTGGCGTGCTGGTGATGATGCTCACGATTAGTTGGCAGATGACGGTCGTCGCCTTGTTAATTGTGCCAATATCATTGATCCTGGTCATGCTGATTATCAAACAGTCGCAAAAATTCTTCCGCCAACAGCAAGACTATCTCGGTCATGTCAACGGTCAGGTTGAAGAAACCTATGGCGGGTATGTGATTGTCAAGGCTTTCAACGGTGAGGACAAGAGCATTGCCCAATTTGATGAGTACAACAACACGCTATATGGCTCGGCTTGGAAGTCTCAATTCTTTTCCAGCATTATGATGCCGGTTATGCGATTGATTGGTAACTTGGGTTACGTAGTGGTCGTCATTTTAGGTGGCTGGCTCGCTATCCGCAACCTGATTACAGTTGGCGACATTCAGGCTTTCATCCAGTACGTGCGCTCATTTACCCAGCCTATTACCCAATTAGCAAATATCTCCAATGTGCTGCAAGGTACAGTCGCAGCAGCGGAGCGCGTCTTCGAGTTCTTTGATGAGGAAGAAGAACCCGCCGAAACTGGAGTACCCGTCCGCCTAGATGAGGTCAAGGGGCATGTAGAATTCCATAATGTGCGCTTTGGCTACCTGCCTAATAAGCCGGTCATCAAAGGTTTCTCAGCGGACGTAAAACCTGGTAAGAATGTAGCCATCGTAGGCCCAACAGGCGCTGGTAAGACCACAATGGTCAAGTTGCTGATGCGTTTCTACGACGTGGACGAAGGCGAAATCTTGATTGACAGCCACAATATCAAGGAATTCTCCCGCGCTGATTTGCGCAGGCTGTTTGGTATGGTTTTACAAGATACCTGGCTGTTTAATGGGACAATCGCCGATAATATCCGTTACGGGAATATGGATGCAACTATGGAAGAAGTTATCTCCGCTGCCAAAACTGCACATGTAGACCACTTCGTCCGCACCCTACCTGAAGGTTACAATTTTATCCTAAACGAGGAAGTGACCAATATCTCACAAGGGCAAAAGCAGTTGCTCACCATCGCCCGCGCCATCCTGGCGGATCCGCCCATGCTTATCCTGGACGAAGCCACCAGTTCGGTAGATACGCACACCGAGATTTTGATCCAGGAAGCCATGGATCGGCTCATGCAGGGACGCACCAGTTTCATCATCGCCCACCGCTTGTCTACCATCCAAAACGCTGACTTGATCTTGGTGATGCGCGACGGTAACATTGTCGAGCAAGGAACGCACGATGAACTACTGGAGCAGGGCGGCTACTACGCCGAGTTGTACAACAGTCAATTCGAGAAAATCGAGTTGGAGGAGGCGGTTGTCTAATAAAACAAAAAA
>DUEG01000053.1 GCA_011176615.1 Anaerolineae bacterium
AGACTTACCTGTGTATATAATTGAGCATTTTGTACAGCAATTGCGGCTTGGTCCGCAAAACTTTGCAACAAGGCTCGATCATTAGCAGAAAACAACCCACTATAACCCCTAAAGATAAATATTAAACCAATAACCTGTCCTCGTGAAATCAAAGGCAGAGCAACACCTGTTAAAAGACTTAAACTTGCTACACGAGTGAGATATTGTAGTAACCTATTTATTTTAGGGACTTCAAACCGCTCTGGTTCTTGATTGTATGGGACCTCCGCAAGTAATGGATCGATGGAACGCAAAAAACCATTTGGAATCCCATACGCTGCAGAGACTTTCCAACCCCCCTCTTCGCCCCGCAAAGCAATCAAACCTGCTTGACCAGCGAGCATTTCAGCGGCAATCTTTACTATCCTTTCCAGAAGTTCATCTAGATTTAGCACTTCTGTCATTGCTCGCGCAATTTCAAGAAGGTAATCCCTTTGTCTGATTCGATAATCTGGTAACAGCATCATGATCCGTTTATTACTTCATCCAATACCCCTTCGAAAATCGTTATGCCTTCATCAATCTCTGCACGCGTAATACACAAGGGAGGGGCAAATCTAATCGTGTTTTTCCCGCACCCAAGGATGATTAATCCGTTTCTAAAGCATTCGTGCTCTATTTTATCTCGTAGCTCTCCATCGGGTTCTTTTGTGTCCCGGTTTTTAACAAATTCCACCCCAAGCATCAATCCAATACCACGAACATCACCAATTGCATTATACTTTGTTTTTAAGTAATCTAATTTTCCCTTTAAATAAGAGCCCATTTCTTTAGCATTACTTAGATATGATTCTTCTAACAATTCGATTGTAGCCAAAGAAGCAGCACAAGCAATAGGATTGCCACCATAAGTATTCCCATGTGCTCCTACTTTCCATGTCATAACGCTCTTTTTGGCAATTACTGCACCCAGTGGTATTCCAGATGCGATACCTTTCGCAGCACAAACAATATCTGGTTCGACGCCAAAATTTTCAATTGCCCACCATTTTCCCGTTCTTCCCATGCCAGATTGAACTTCATCGACGATCAACAAGATTCCATATTTTTCACATAGCTCCTTCAACGCCGGGAAAAATCCTTCCGCAGGAACAACATACCCCCCCTCTCCTTGGATTGGCTCGACAATTATTGCCGCTGTGTCTTCTGGCGGAAGAAGTTTTGTCAATATCTCCTCTTCAAGATACCGTACAATTCTTTCGCCATAGGTTTCCCCATCTCTCACCGTAAATATAGGTCGGTATGGATCTGGGAACGGCACATGAACTATCCCGTTTAACATAGGATAAAACCCTCTATGATACTTCGTTTTACTAGCCGTCAAACTCATTGCTCCATAGGTTCTTCCGTGAAACGCACCAAGAAAAGCAATAATTTGAGATTTACCAGTATGATAACGAGCAAGTTTTATCGCGCCCTCTACACTTTCCGCTCCCGAATTCGTCATAAAGGAAACTGCTTGTTCTTCAAATGGTGCAATATCGCTTAATTTTTCCGCTAATGTTGTCCAGTTCTCATGATATAAATCTGATGAAATGTGAATAAATTTCTCTGCTTGTTCCTGAATTGCACGCACAACCTTCGGGTGGCTGTGACCAGTCGCCACTACCGCAATTCCCGCAGCAAAATCCACGTACCTATTACCATCTACATCCCAGACTTCCACCCCTTTACCGTGATCCATGACGAAAGGATAAGCACGCGGATAAGAAGGAGAAATGTACTTATGATCTTTTTCAATGATTATTTGGGCTTTTGGGCCTGGCACATTTAATTTCGACATGAAAAATCCTCCAAATTTTTATATTTCCATTTTTATATGCTATATGCTCAGAAGTAAAATTATAACACTACACTTTACCTTGATATTCCCTTATAATCCAGAACCAATAATGTCACTTGTCATTAAAGTATAATCTATCAACTCATGGAAAATTTTTTTTACTTCGATCTCCTTGCTACTTACCAGAATGCTCGTGCTGGCATTTTTCATACACCTCACGGAGATTTTGAAACACCAATATTCGCGCCTGTAGGCACACAGGCATCGGTTAAGGCTATGACTCCGCAACAAGTAGAACAAACCGGTGCCCAATTAATTTTAGCAAACACTTACCACCTTTATTTACGACCTGGTGATCAACTAATTGCCGAATTAGGTGGTCTCCACCAATTTATGAATTGGCAACATCCGATTTTAACAGATTCTGGTGGTTTTCAGATTTTCTCATTGGCTAGCACAAGAAAGATCACTGAGGATGGCGTTGTTTTCCAGAGTCATATAGATGGATCATCACACTTTCTCACACCAGAAAAATCAATTGAAATACAGGAAAATCTTGGCGCAGACATCATCATGGCTTTCGATGAATGCGCAGAACCTTATGATCGCGAATACAACAAAAATGCCATTTCAAGAACACATCGATGGCTTCAAAGATGCATAGACCATAAAAAAAGATCTGATCAAGCATTATTCGGTATAGTTCAAGGTGGCATTCATCTCGACTTACGAATAAAATCGGCATCCCTCGTCGCTGAGAAAAACCTCCCCGGAAACGCTATTGGTGGATTGTCTGTTGGAGAAACAAAAGATGAAATGCATAAAGTTCTTGAAGAAGTTCATAAAATCCTGCCCATAGATAAACCACGATACTTAATGGGCGTGGGTACGCCAATAGATATTATTAACGGAGTATTGCGAGGTGTTGATATGTTTGATTGTGTATTACCAACAAGACTCGCTAGGCATAAAACAGCGATGACGCTTTATAAGAATCTTAATTTGTCTAACGCTAAATATGCCAGAGATGAAAACCCAATTAATAACATGTGCACCTGCTATACATGTCAACATTATTCAAAGGCATATATTCGGCACCTAATTCAAGCAAAAGAAATGCTTGCTGCAACGCTTCTGTCAATTCATAACATCCATATGCTGATTCAGTTTACAAAAGATATAAGAACCTCAATAATCAATGGTGATTTTGGAGAATTCGCTCGTAATTTCTTCTCAAACTTAAATCAAGAAACCCATAATTTCTAATCACCCTTAAATGGAAGGCTAAGACTATGACATTAATTCAATCAATTATTTTGGGTATTATTCAAGGAGCTACAGAATTCATTCCCATTTCAAGTTCCGGTCACTTGGTCTTGGCTCCATACTTGTTCGGCTGGAATATTCCCCCAGAAGAAACCTTTGTTTTTGATGTTCTAGTCCAAGTAGCCACACTAATCGCCGTATTCGCATATTTTTACAATGATATTATCAAAATTATATCCGCTTTCATTAAGGGAATTATTTCCAAACATCCGTTTACGGATTACGAATCAAAACTTGGATGGTTTATCATTATTGCAACCATACCAGCAGGGTTTGTTGGTTTATTCATAAAAAAATCTGTAGAAAATGCCTTCAACAATCCGCATATGACCTCTCTCTTTCTCATTATTACCGGATTGTTTCTTGCGTTAGCAGAATTCATAAACAAGAAATCTCTTCACAAAAACAAACTAAGTGTTATTGACGCTATTTGGATGGGCATATTCCAGATATTTGCAATATTCCCAGGAATTTCTCGATCTGGAGCAACAATCACAGGCGGTATGCTTAGAAAGCTTGAACGCCCATACGCAGCTAGATTCTCTTTTTTAATGTCCATCCCTGTTTTGCTGGCTGCGGGAATCTTGGCTATCACGGATTTATTCAAAATTCCAAATCTTAATGATCTAGTCGGTATTTATTTCGCGGGATTCTTTTCAGCAGCAATCGTTGGTTATATATCAATAAAATGGCTTCTGTCTTATCTATCAAAAAAGCCAATGTATATTTTTTCGTTGTATTGTATAGTGATAGGAACTATTGTTTTTATAAAGACAATATAGTGGCTATACGCATATTGCGTTATTAACGCTAAATCCCTTACCCCTAATCTCTGAGTTCCTTTTATAAATAAACCATATCCATCACTTTTATATAAAAATATCTCAATAAAATTCGAATTTCATTGAGATAAAAACAGATCATTGATGTTGCTTCAGATTAATGATAAATAATTATCGTGAAACAATTTGCCCCCACAATTATGGGGTTGGCGATGGTTGAATTGTAAATATCGGGATTGGTGTCCAGGTTGGCGTATAGTATGGAGTCGGAGTATTCGTAGGTAGTGGCGTTGATGTAGGTGTCGGTGTTAATGTTTGAGTTGGTGTCGGTGTGAAAGTTGGAGTCGGTGTCGGTGTGGGTGTTGGAACCTGCAAAGTCAATCTAACGCGTGTCTCCGCGTACTTATTTTCAGGTCCTTCAAGGTACAAACGCAGGGTCACTTCACCAGAATCCAAATCGTGCACATCCCATTCATAAATTTCCGTGGGTTTTTCAACCGCATTTTTACTTGTCTTTAACTTCTCCCATTTCGCAGGATCAGCACCTAACCCATATTCCAAACGATACTTTTTGAAATCGCTCAACGGATCAATTCGTGCAATAATAGTGACCAGCCCTTCCTTAATCACAGCACCATCTTGAGGCGATAGTATTTCTAATTTTGGCTGCGTATCATTTTCATTGCATCTGCGGTTTGGTACGATAAAAAGTGGTTCCTCAAATCCCATCTCTTTTACCCATTTCTGCCCCTGTGGGTCATCCTTGACCCATTTTATTGCCCAAGGATCTGATATATTCAAAGCCAATTTTTCCTCAGTATACAAATTACACTCTGGTGAGACTAATAAACCAGTCCAAGTGTTGATTAATACTTTTTTCCATAAATCATTCTCTTTTGGCAAAGGTGGTTGATCGGCTGCGAAGTATTCCCTTCTCTGGCTGGGACACCAACGAGATGGTTCAGTGCCCGAAACCTCACAAACTATGCTGTCTATTACACCTGCCGGTTTAATAAATGGTGAGGGATGACCACCAGTAAGGTCTTGTATTGCCAATTGCATAAAATTCGCCCAAATTGGCGCCGCCCCTGTTAAACCGCTTGTGTTTATCATTGGCGTATAATCGGCATTTCCTACCCAAACCCCAACAACTATATCGGGTGTATAACCAATTGTCCAATTATCACGGAAATCATTTGTTGTGCCTGTTTTTACTGCTGCTTCAAAAGGTAAATGCAAAATAGAATTTGGACCAAATGCTGGTGTTCTTGCTTCATTATCAGCAAGAATTGACGTAATTAAATATGCATGCTCGGGACGTATCAATTGCTCGCTAGATTCTGGTTTAGATTCATAAACTGTTTTCCCAGTATAATCAACAATCTTTGTTATTCCATGGACAGGTACACCTCTACCGCCATTAGCAAATATCGCATATACCTTAGTCATCTCATATAGAGATACTTCTCCGCCCCCTAAGGTTAATGACAAACCATAATCATTCCTGGTTAATGTTGTAATTCCCAATCTATGCGCCAAAGAAATAAATCCATCATTTTCCGACGTCATAGGATTATCATAAATACCCAAAAAAGATAATGCCTTTACTGCCGGAATATTATAAGAATTTGCAAGAGCAGATCGTACTGTTACTGGGCCATGGAACCGTCTATCGTAATTCACAGGCTTATATGGTGAGCGTGTATCATTAGGATCACCAGAAGGCGGAAACTCCGAAGGTACATCCCAAATCAACGTCGCCGGCGTCCATCCTTTTTCGAAAGCGCCCACATAAGTTATGGGTTTTATTGAAGATCCAGGTTGCCGAGGAACTATTGCCATATTAATCTGACCATCAATTTTGTCGTCATTGAAGTCCGCTGAACCAACCATAGCCAATATTTCTCCGGTATGGGGTTGTATTGCCACAAGTGAACCATTAGTTACATGTCTATCTTTTAAATCATCTACCTGTTTTTTAATAATCTTTTGTGCTTCGTTTTGCAAACCCGGATCAATCGTCGTATACACTTCAAAACCCGATCGATAAATTGTTTGTGGGTCGTACATTTCTTCTAATCGATTCCGTATGAAAGTCACCCAATGTGGATATTTCATCATCACTTTTGGTTTAACGAATTGATATTCTTCCATTGCCTGCGCTGCTAGTGCGGCTTCTCCAGCCCCAATACAAATAGGCTGAAGATTGTTGCTTACATAAATGCAACCCTTCTCCTGAGAAACTTGAAACATTAATAACAAAACACTATGCTGCCGCGCCAGAGTTGCATCACGATTAGAATAAACATCATAAAAAGATGGTAATTGAGGCAATCCAGCCAAAAACGCTGCCTGTCCTAAGTCAAGATTCTTTGCTGGAATACCAAAATAAGTCTGAGATGCTGCCTCGATACCATACGCCAAATTACCATAATATATCTCATTAAGATATAACTCTAAGATCTCATTTTTTGAATATCTTCGGGTCACCTCAGAAGCCAGAATGGCTTCTCTTACCTTGCGAATATAAGTCCTTTGATTTCGTTCTTCGGGTGAGAAAAGCAACAAACGTGTTAACTGCTGGGTTATGGTTGATGCCCCAGAAACTGTTTCTCTACTTGATAAATTCTGCCAAAATGCACGAATAATACCTAATGGATCGAAACCTGGATTAATATAAAAATCCTTATCTTCTGTAGCAATAGTTGCCGCAATTAGATATGGGGAGATTTCATTCAAAGTTACGTAAGTGCGCCTGCCCTCATGAGGATCAAGTATTTCGTATAATACATTTCCGTTTCGGTCAAGTATTCTTGTCGTTTCGAATTGAGACGAACTCTGCCTCAATTGAGCAACATCGGGTAAATCTTTTGCAATATCAAAATACTCATAAATAACAAACGAACCCAAACATAAACCTGAAACAGCCAAAGCAAAAACCCCAAGTATCACCATGCGTATGAAGCATCCAAACATCTTCGAAAGATCGACCTTTTCCTTTTTCTTTTCACTTCGGAAGTCTTCATCTTTGGGTAAATTTTCGCTCTCATAATTTGATCTTTCTATTCGTTTTTTATATGCAATTGGTGTTGCACGGGATGCACCCAGATCAATCTGATCAACACGTCTTGGTAACGGCATGCCGCGAGAATCAACCGCTGGCGGGGTTTTGTAAGGAGTTGTTCCCAATTCCGGCGGTGGCGTGTCCTCGCCAAGATTTAACGGAGGCAAAGTCTCTTTAAACTGAGATTCGTCTATCTCTTCTTTGCTTTTCTTGCTCACTCCTCTAGGGATTATTTCCCAATCATCTTTCATCCGCCGATCTTTATTCTTCTCAGAATTACCGAATTCGCCTTTCTTGTGCAGCCGATTGTCGTCCATCGACAATGAATCATTCGCAGGAGGATTTTTTGGGTTATCAGAATGTTGGCGTTCTTGTTCGCTAACCTTTCTTTCAAGGTTTTCAATAATATTACGAATATTTTCTTTTTCAGACGCGTTCTCCTCTTCAGATTCCTTTGATTCATCAATTAATCTATGGAATCTATCGCGAGGATCCTCATCCAATGGTGTTGATCTTTTTTCATCCATACTAATTCGTCTTTATCAAGATATCTCCTCGCTCTTAACCAGAACTGACCATTTTCCACGCATAACTATCTCATTGTTCTGATTTTGAACGACTACGTTGATAACAACTAGACCTCCTCCCAATCTCTTCATTGGTTTAAGGTCAACCGTTTCCAATACAATATGTATCGTATCACCAATATATACCGGTTTAGAGAATTTCCAATTATTAACCTCACGAAATGCAAGAACTGTTCCCTCTAATATCCCGGTAGTGACCGCCAATCCAGACGAGATTGAAAGAACCAGAAGACCATGAGCGACTCGCTTGCCAAATACCGTTTTTTTACTGTATTCAGCATCCACATGCATTTGGTTATAATCACCAGATAAACCTGCAAAAGTCACAATATCACTTTCGGTTATTGTCCTACCCACACTTGCGATCTTCTGCCCAATTTTAAATTGCTCATAATAATATCCCCTGGGACGATTTATAATAGTTTCCATGCAAACAATCTCCTTAATAGAAATATCTTCATTCTAGCATGATCTAATCATATCTGACCATGAGTTATTCGTCTATGAAAAAAACCCACCTTTCCTACAAAGACCCATTATCCTTAACCCTTGCTGCTGATTTTCGTTGTTGCAAAACCAATTATGTCAACGATCACATTTGGCAACTTGATTTTTCCGGAGGGGAGCCTCCTGCCCTGTCAATTAATACCTCTTTTGGTCTCAGAGTGGGTAGTCTTAGAATATTCCCTCGTATAATCGATGGGAAAAAGGATGTTACTAACCCTGATCATTTCACGTCTAAGCCATTTATCACCCAATATTTTCCAAATTATATCTCTATCGAGTTTTCACCATTTATCGGATTAGACGTTGTAATTGAGTATTGGGTTCCCGACTCGAATACTTTGGCTTGCCGTTCAACGATCACAAATCGTCGCTTAAAATCTAGAAAGATCGACATCGAATGGGCTACAGTATTAAATCCTTTGGGGGATGACATGAGGATGACAACTGATTTAATTGAAAACATAACCATCCTAAAAGGAAAAATCGGCCAACTCGTCCCTATTTTATTGTTCTCTGGCGGTAGTCGTGTGGGACAGCGTGTTTATCCTTCGCTTATTAAATCATTCGATCTTCACGCAGGATCCAAAAAATCATTAACCTGGGTTCTTGCAACAAGATCCGATGAACGCGAATCGGTTAACCATGCCCAACATATATGTTCATATAATTGGGATGCTGAGATCGCAAAGATAGAACATATTAATTCGCAAGAAATAGAGATCGAAACTGGGAATCCTGATTGGAACACAGTCTTTGCATTGTCTCAAAGGCATACTTACGGATGTTTTCATTCACCTAACACCCACTTATCCTTCCCCTCTTTTGTTCTCAATAGATTGCCTGATCAGGGTTATTCAACCAGAGGTGATGGCACCGATTACGATTATTTGTGGAACGGTCAACCCGCACTGGAAACCTATTACTTGATAAAAAACTATTTTAGCCAGAATTGCAATATATCCTCCGGGTTATTAATAAATTTCCTCTCCGCATTGCAAGACAACAAGATGATTGGATGGAAACCAAGTTTATCCGGAAAACACGGTAAATATGCCGCCACACCTCTTCTTGCAACAATTGCAATTTCTATTTTCAATAAATGCGAAAACAAAGGGTTTTTAGATGATCTTTTTGAGCCATTATTGAAAAATTTTTATGGTTGGTTTGGAATAGATCATGACAGAGATCAAGACAGTTTTCCCGAATGGGACTCACCACTTCAATTTGGCTTTGAATCTCATCCATTATTCTCTCCCTATGAATCCGTTACAACAGGAGTTGAAATTACATTTGTCGAAAGCCCTGCAATTATTGCATATCTCTACCGAGAATGTTGTTCTTTAATTCAAATCGCAAATGTATTAAACAAACAGGGCACAGCAAAAAACCTGGCAAAGGCAAAAGAGACCTTACTTGACTTAATCGAAGAAACCTGGAGTGATAAAGATCATATTAATCACTACCGGGATCGCGATACGCATATTAGCACAGAAGGTTTTTTCCTAGGAACACGCAAAGGAAGCGGTGAGGTCAATATCGACAAAGTTCTTGAAATTCCAGATAGACTTTCTATTAAAGTCATCAATCCAGATCAATCCACGAAAAATATGACCATCTTTATTCATGGAACAAGTGTTGCTGGTGAGCACAGGGTTGAGAGAATTCCCAATAATCGAATTAACAAAATCAATGGGACAGCATTTGCAACCAGCCAAGGGATTTACAAGAATGTCGAAAGTGTGGAAGCAATTGGTTTAAGTGAGCATGATATTGTAAAAGTCTCGACCCCTAACCAATTATTCACAGATATTACACTTCTCTTACCACTCTGGGCAAAAATGCTTGACGACAAAAAGGCTAAAGCGCTCATAGAAAAAACCATTTCGAATCCTGAAAAATTCTGGCTTACATACGGACTCCCCTCTTTCCCCCTAAATGATGAAAATAATCATGAAATTGATACCCCATTCATCCACCCAATATACAATTATATGCTTGGTGAGGCATTAATTCACTACGGTTACAACAATCTTGCTGTCGAATTAGTAACAAAATTTATGGGGGTAATTATTAATAATCTAAAATCCGAGCATCGCTTTAGACAATATTATCGTGCTGATACTGGCAAAGGCTTTGGGGCATATAACTATATTAGCGGGAATGCGCCAATCGGCTTATTTTTAATGACTCTCGGGGTTGATATCATCTCACCCACAAAAATAAGGGTTGGCGGAGAGAACCTTTATCCCTGGCATGTCATTATTCGTTATCGCGGTTTAACCATCAGCAAAGAAAAAAAGAAAACAACAGTCACTTTTCCTGACAATCAAACGA
>DUEG01000054.1 GCA_011176615.1 Anaerolineae bacterium
AGTAATTGAGGGGAGTGCGGCTGAGCAAGCCGGTTTGCAGACGGGGGATGTAATCAATGCTGTTGATGGCGAAACGATTGAAGATCCTCAGGCGTTCGCGGATCTGATTGCATCGAAACTGCCCGGAGATGAGATTCGTTTGACAGTATTTCGTCAAGGGGAAAAGGAACCACTTGAAATCAAAGCCATGTTGGACGAAAACCCTGATCAACCTGGAAAGGCATTTCTGGGTATTGAGGTGAGCGGTTTTATATCTATTAATAAACGAGTTACACCAAATAAAAACGGTATTGAGAAGTATTTTCATTTTCTCTTGCCTAATGGGGATGAGGATGGTGAATTTCCTCATGGTTTGAATGGGGATGCTTAGGATATAAATTTAGTATGCTTCGGAATGTAAAAGAGCGGGTCATTCATTGACCCGCTCTGCTTGTATTTTGTATCCGATCAGAATTTACTGCGTTTCTGCGACAGCCTCTGCAGCAGCAGTGTTCAGTTCATCCAAGAGGGTTGGAATGTCTTCCGGCGTACCTTGAAGGATTGCCTGGAAAGTATCTCCGACCGAACGGCGGACGGATGACCAGGAAGGCCATGCTGGTTCTGCCTTACCGTAATCGAGGTAAGACAACGCATTCGACCAAATTGGGTTCTCCTTGCTATAAGAATCCAGCAAAGGAATGGTGTCGGTGCGTGTTGGGTAGTATGCGCTCCCCTGAATCCACTTTGCCTGGGCTTCTGGAGAAGTGAAGTATTTGATGAACAGCCAAGAAGCCATCATCCGTTCAGGGTTCGTGTTGACAACTGCAACATATTGCCCGTAAAGGTCAACCGCTTTATTCCCGTTAGGTCCTGGGAAGGGAATCAAAGTCCATTCATCTTTAATGGCATCTTCTGCCTCAAAAGCGCTCACTTGGTAAGGCAAACCTGCGGTGGAGCTCATTGTGTAGAGCGCCTTACGGGAAGCAAACTCAGGGTTCGGGTAACTTTCGGTTTGGAATGCACAGCCGTTATCCCACAGATCTTTCAGGAAAGTGGCAACATCCACAACGGATTGATTGGTAAAATCATAACCGCTGCCGTCTTCGTTGACGATATCGCCGCCAAAGGCGAAGATCCAGGACATAATGTTGGATGCCCCTGGATAGAGCACCAAACCGCCAGTGCCATCATTGTTTGGGTCATCGTCGTTATTATTTGCTTCTGCAGCCGCGCAAGCCTGCGCTTTGAATTCCTCGGGGGTTGTAGGAGGATTGTCAAAACCAAGTTCTTTTGCCCAACCGCTGTTGTAGAATAACACATTCTCTGATTGGCTGATTGGGAATCCAATCGTGGTGCCGCCTGCGTTGACACCGCCATTGAGGGCGCCTTCGAAGAAGGCTGCCTTATCCTCATCTGTCAATCCATAGAAAGGATCATTGATGAGGGGTTCCAGATCAACAATAGCATCTACGCTATACCAGTTTGCGAGGGCATTTGTGTACCCTACAACAATGTCGGGAAGATCGCCTGATTGAATCGCAGCATTGAAAGCATCTTCCAGGTCACCATAGCGCCCTTGGTCAATGGCTTCGACTGTGATACCGTATTCGTTGGTTTGATTGAATTCATCGACGACTGCTGTCATAGTTTCATTGGGCAAACCCTGACCCCAGACATGCCAGAAAGAAATTGTCTGTCCTGAAGGGTCAACAGAGGGCTTAGGAGCCTCTTCGGTAACGACTTCAGTTGGTTCCGGCGGAACTTCTGTAGGCTCAGGTGGCACTTCTGTTGGTTCAGGTTGTTTTACCTCCACTTTTGTGGGAGCCGGGGCTTCTGTCGGTGTGGCTGCTGGTTTACATGCAGCCAATACCAACGACAATGCAACGAGTACCATTAGGATTGACATTAAACGTTTTTTATACATGTTTTCTTCTCTCCTTATTTGATTTGATAAATTGGTCAACAAATATGTTGAACTAACTGTTTTAATTGTATCGCGAATCATCACCTCCTTGCAAGTTAACCTTTCATTCCACTTCGAGCAATGCTTTCTGTAAACTGTTTTTGTGTAAAGAAGTATAGAATTAGAATAGGAATAATCGTAATGAATGCGCCAGCCATCATGTAATTGATCATCTGACCGGCTTCGTCTATGAAAGCGAGTAGTCCGACAGCAATAGGGCGCCAATCCGGGGAATTAGTAACCAACATCGGCCATGCTAACGCGTTCCATGAACCAATGAAGGATAACACGATGATGACCATCAAAGGGGCTCTAGACAGAGGCATGACGACGGTGAGCAGGAATCGGAAATGCCCAGCGCCATCGATTTGCGCGGCGTCGAAAAGTTCATCGGGGATTTGGGCGAAAAACTGACGTAACAGGAATATCGAAAAGATACTTCCCATAAAGGGAATGGTTAGCGCAGGCCAGTTGTTGATCCACTTAAGGGGTCCGATACGTCCTAACCAGGTAACAGTGAGAAAGTTTGGAATGATGAGTACCATCCCGGGAATCATCATTGTGCTGAGCATAATTCCAAATATCAGGTCGCGCCCCGGAAATTTCATTCGAGCGAATGCGTAAGCCGCCAGTATGCTGAAAGTCATTTGCCCGACAAGCGTGATTAAAGTGATGCGGACACTGTTCCATAAGTATAGGGAGAAATCTGCTTCTTTCCATGCCTCAACATAGTTCTCAAAATGGATTTGTGAGGGAATCAATCTTGTTCCTTGCGCTTCTCCAAGGGACATCAGCGATGTGGAAATCATCCAAAAGAAAGGAAAAACGGCGATGATAACACCAATGATAAGGATCAAATAAGTGAATATATTATTTGCGATCCGCCAAAAGGGGATATGTTCTTTTTTAGTTTTAACCATAAAACACCTTAGACCCTTGGACTTTATTGTTAATGTATGTCAGGCTGAGAATGATTGCGAATAAAACAAAAGCAAGAGCGGAGGCATAGCCATATCTCAATTTTTCAAAGAATTCTGTAAAGATAACCACACTGAAAGTGTCCGCTGTTTCTAAAGAAGCGGGTAGACGCATCACCCAGATATGGTTGAATGCTTTAAAAGTACCGATAACAGCGATCAGGGTGAGAAAATAAGTCGTGGGCGAGAGTAAGGGGAAGGTAATAAACCGGAAGATATCCCATTTGTTTGCGCCATCGACTTCCGCTGCTTCACTTAATTCTGTGGGGATATTTCCTAAACCAGCCATGTAGATTACGGTGTCGTATCCTACGAAAACCCAAATCGAGAAAATGATGATTACGACCAAGGCAAGGCTGGGACCTGCAGCCCAGTCGGGGAAATTAGTAAGCCCCATTTTGTCGGCAATCAAAGTAAAAATACCCTTTGGTTCCCATAACCATTTAAGTGGCTCAAATCCGAATACTCGCAAAAGGGCATTCACTGGCGCTTGCAGGCGATTGGAAAAGAGTTGCCTGAAGACGGCAGCACTTGCAACGGTCGGCGTGACATATGGCATGAAGAACATGATTCTGAAGAAAGATGACCCCTTGAGATTTTGAAAAAGAAGAATCGCTAAAAAGAGGGAAATACTTAATTGGAACGGGATGGTTCCAAGGGCATAGAATAAGGTTACTTTTAATCCTTGCCACAAGTCCTTGTCTCCTGAGGAGAGGATGAGGGGAATTTCTCCAATCATCAACCAGCCACCGACAATAAAGATGAATGCGCCAGCAATTCTTAGAAAGAACGTCCGATTTGTGCTCGCTTGGGGTGCTTTTTGCCATATCTTCCAACCGATAAAAAGTAGAATCACACCGCCTGAAATATTAACGAGTTGTGGAATGATCCCAGGATCGCTGCCACTTTCTGCCGCGGACTGATAGGCGGTCATGACCTCCTGATAGGCAAACAGTAGTAAGACGATTCCTATTCCAAATGTGATCCAGGACAAGGCAATCTCTGCTTGATGTTGTAGGTTATCTGGATTGCGCCATTTGAAAAACACAATTAGCCCGGCAACCAATCCAGCAGTGATTAACCAAAGCATCTGTGCCCGCGCGGGTAATATATTTTCGGCAGTGAATGCCTCTCGGATTAATTGCATAAAAAGTTGGCGTGTTTTCTCGACCCCGCGAATTTTATCCGCAATATCCAATATATTAGGGAGCAGGATGATTGTCCAGCGAATGAAGGCAAGCGTAGCGGCTCCTTGTAAGAATGAAGGGAACAACAAGAACCAAAAATGCTGAGGTTTTTCGTTTAGTTGCCTATATACCCGTTTGAATTGGAGAAAAGCAAAGACAAGCGCTGCAATTCCCAGAATGAAAACACCTAAATATGCTATATCTCCTACTGCCCCAACATAGTTTTTTAAGCCAACGAAGTTTCCCCGCTTGAGACGCCATTTATGCACACTGACGAAGAGAGCAAATCCTACGGGAAAAATACCGAAGAGAAACACCAGGATTGTCGATGGCGCGATCATCAAATATGCGGTCGAATATTCCCGAAAGATGCGTAAACGTCTGGGCGTTAACCATTTGAAAGGATTTTTTTGCGTCTTCGTTGATATTTCAGGTTTCTCCACGCTATTTTCTCCTCAAAATAATTCTAATCGATGATTTAAAGAAACCATTCAACACGAGCATTGTGGGGGAATGGCGATTTACCTCTCGGGAACGAAAATCCCGCTGCGCCGGCATGCCCGCCGCCGCCATATTTCTGGGCGATTTTAGAAACGTCTGTAACGGCTGAAAACAAAGTTACCGAGGTGATTAATTGTCCTTGCTGCATTTGATCGATGTAGCAATATGCGACCTCATACCCGAGGTCACGGATTTTCTGCCCAACATCTCCATTTCCGGGGGTATTAATAGCCAGCGTTTTGTAACCCTCAAATTCTACCTCAAACCCGTAATGGGAGACCATTCTGCGGATTTGATTTAGGTGAGCGTTTCTCAATTGCGATCCTTCTGTGATAATTTTTTTCAAGAGACTGGGATCGTTTTCGAGAAGAGGGCGCCATAGTTTGTCATTCGTAACGCGGGTGTTCATATGGAATAGGCTTTCGTTGAAAGCCCCAGTATCTTCTTCCGCCCAGCGCCAAATATCGCGATCTCCGATTAAGACCAGAGCCCTAGGAACGGGTTTGTCGGGGAAGAAATAGCGCCAAGAAAGTACGCATGCTGCTTCGTTGAGGTCACGTATGCCTTTCCAACTGTCAGCAATTCCTGCCATTGCTTTCAATGCGCTGACATGGTGGTCGATCCAGGTAAAATCTGTATAGGCTGCAATGCGTTTCATATCTTCTACTGGAAGAGAGAAATCCACCATAATTACTTGATTGGCTGTTTCAATTGCATTCCATGGCACGCGATTTGTGCCATAATCCATCTCATAAAACACAACTTCGTTACCTAGGGCATAGCGTACGACAGCAGCGCTGGCACGTCCATCGGCATCATTGTGATGAAGGCAAATAGTTTGGGTTATCCGATTCATGGTTGGGTTAGTGAAGGAATTGGTTGACCATCTACTGTAGGGGCTGGTTGAAATCCGAGCCAGGATGCAATTGTAGGTGCATAATCAATGATGTGAACTGGGGGAATAGGTTCACCGCTTTCAGGTATTCCTGCTCCTGCAGCGATGAAGATCGTATGCATTTCTGGTAATGCACTATCATAACCGTGCTGCCCGTAAAAGTCTGCTTGCTCGAAAATAAAGTTCTTCCCTCGCCAGCCGTTGAGGTGATAGCCGAAGTTCGCTTGAGCGAAGACATCTCCTGAATTTGGGTGGTCCAACCCAAGCGGGGCGAGTTGGTCATGCGGAAGAACACGCTCGAAAACGGGGTCTCCAGTTTGCGGATCTTTTAGATTTGTGAACAAATCGATGATCTGCTGCTGAATTTGAGGGTATTCTTCGGGTGTTACGGTGCCTTCTTTCTCACGCCCAATCAGGTTGATATAGATATGGACAGCGCCACCGGAAGCGACCGCAAAGGCTTTTGTCTTGTTTATAACAACATGGGATTGCGCATCGAGGGTGAGAAGTCCGGCTTGTTCGAGGATCGTATTGACATATACAACGGAGTGAATTGGCGCCATGCCATGATCGCCACCTATGATGAGGGTTGTTTTGTCTAGGTCGATTGCCTCAAGCATTAATGAGAGGGATTTGTCTGCAATGGCTCCTGCTTGGCGATAATAGTCGGCATATTGGGCTGCTTTTTCGGAGGAATAGTCCATTTGGCGTTCATCAACCATCAAGAAAGCATGACCGGCAGCGTCGAAATTATCCTGCCATGTCATCAATAGGTCAGGATGATAGGTATCATAGACCCAAGCCGCCACTTCTGCCATGTAAGTGGATTGTCTTTCAAGCATGTGAATGAAATCATCTTCGGTGATCCATCCATCGCCCATAGCATAGGGGTCAGGTCCTGCTGGGAAGAAGCCAAAACGTTGGTTGATAACATCCCGCAGGTCGGATGGTGCGATATTGTTGTGATAGACATTACTATGAAACAGTGTAACTTCTTTAGACGTGATTTCCTGGATGAGAAAATCAGCCCCCGCGTAGGAGCGCTTGAGGAGAACCATCGAGCCCCATTCATTTTGCTTAAGATTAATTGCTTGATCACTTTTCTTTTCAGTGTTCAGCAGAACAGAATCGTAGTTTTCGGTAGCATCGTCAGTCGAATCCAGGACGAGCAGATAGACTCGCCCAACGTCTTTGATTGAAAAACTCCCGCTAAGCGCTGGGCTGTAGGTTTGGGGAGTGGTCTCCCAATCTTCTGCTTTCTCGAGGTCAACGTGGCGTTGTTCGGAATAGGCGTCACGGATGCCGTATCCAATGGTGTAGTCTGCCAATTGCCCCTCATGTTTTGGCGACCCGCCCACAAAGAAGACTGCTGCTGTGGTCAAGCCGGCTTTCGAAGCCGTTACCCAGATAGGTTCTGCGTTATCCATCACTTCATCGAAACCGTTGCGGTACCAGTAGAAATCATCTTTAGGAAGATGGAATGCGTTAGAGACGATTCCTGTGTGCGATGGGGATGAACCCGAGGACATACTATTATGAGCAGCGGCAGTCAATGATGGATCAATTGTTTGCGCGTATTCTGCCCGCACGCCTCTTTTCAATACGGAAGCAAAAGTTGGTAAGGTGCCATCCTCCATTAATTTGTAAATGAAGTCTGCTCTGGCAGCGTCCCAGGAGATTAGAAAGACAGATCGTTCAGGAACCTGACGCGTTTCTGTTGGTATTGCTGCAATCTGCGTTGGGATCGTTGTGGGCACAAACGTTTCTGTTGGAAGCGTTTGTGTGGGATGGATTGTTTCCGTGGGGGAACGAAGGGGTGGAGATGGGGTCTGTATAGATGTTTGGCATCCTGATAATAGGATTAACCCGACAAAAAATATGGTGACGATTAGCCAAATACTTCTTTTTTGCATTCTGAGCACCTTCTTTTTTTATTGATTTGAGTATAGCAACTTTTCAGGATATAAGCAAGGTGAGAATCCTCCTAATCTTGAAAATTGGGAATTTCGTAATTCAACAGGTCTTCGCAAGAGAGCGGTGCTGTGCAATATGGGCATGTTTGGGCGAGTAGCGTAGGGGTCATGACTTCTAAAGTGGCTGTCAACCGTTTGTCATCAGTACATTCTCTTTCCTCTTTGCCTAAATTTGGATATTTTAACTTTGTTTAAATATGACATTACACCTTAGTTATAACAAAGGGACGGAAAGTATTTGACATACGGCAAAATAAATGCGATAATAAAACAATATAAGTCAACTTTTGCGCAATTATATTTGCAGTTTTCCAACCTAATATAGCCGATCCGTGATTATGTGGATGGGAAAGTGTGAATCCTCAATAGGAGGTAAAAATGTCTTCCCAAGATGAGTTGCAGAAGGACCCACCCGCAGGAAATGAGCATCCCGAAGTATATTCTGTCCGTCAGGACAAAGATGGCTCATTCCACTTCTCGCGCAGGGATTTTATTACCTTCAGCGCGGTGATAGGAGGAACGCTACTGCTCCGAGGGATTTACCCGCGTTTTGGTGCAAAAACAGCACCCGGCGAGTTGGTTCAAGCCGGGATGAATCCTTTGCCCGGGGTTACCATACATACCGAGCCGAGTATTGCCTCGAACATCGCGGATACCTTACAGCAAAACGACTTTGTGCGCCTAATAAGCGATCATCCTGACCTGGGTTGGGTAGAAGTTGCTACGCGGAGTGAGCAGCGTGGGTGGGTAAAGCGCAGTTTTGTTGATTTCTCCAGAGAAGTGAAAAGTAGTTCTCCTAATTTTGATTTAGCAGCCACGCCAACACCAGCGCCCATGCAAACGAATCCGAAACTGACCTGCGTACTTCGTTCGTGCGAGGCAGGGAGCGAGTTGGAAAAGGCTTTTGAAGCAGAAGATGTTTATAATTGTGGTGATGCAATTCAAAATGGGGACTTTGAAGCCGGAAAATCGCCCTGGGTTGAAGAAACTTCCGGATACATTGTGCGCAATGATTATCCTTCCCCCTATCATGGTTCATGGGTGGCTTGGCTAGGTGGATTGAATGAAACGGAAAGGCTGACGCAACTATTCCATGTGCCTGCGAAAGTTAGAGATACGCAACGTTTTGATTTTTACCTCAAAGTTTCCTCGGAGGAGACTGGTAACGCTGCATATGATATTTTGCGTATGCGTTTTCTTGATGCGGCTGGAAATCCAATTTCACCTGATATTCCCATTGCAGATAATACGGACGAAGCAAATTGGAAATATTACTATGGGGATATCACAGAGATGAGATCGGTTGCCGACAAGAATATTCAGGTTCAATTTGAGGGTGTCTATGATGCCACAAACATCACGGAATTCGTCATTGATAAAGTTTCGTTTAAAATGACTTGTGAAGATATCTATTATATTTACTTGCCTATTGTTATGAGACCAGTTGGACCTACTTCCACGCCATCCCCGACTTCCACACCTTACCCTACGGCAACTTCCTGTTCCAGCCACTGCTCCAGCGACTGTACGTCTGATTGTACTTCCGATTGTTCGTACGATTGCACTTATGATTGCTCTTCCGATTGTACGTTCGATTGCATTTACGAATGTACTTTTGATTGCATCTATGATTGTGCTTACAACTGAGGGGAAACGAGATATTCCCTGAGCGAAAAAGGGAATATAAAACGAAACTTACAGTATTGGCACTTACCAGTACTCGCAATAAATATGGCTGGTGATTCGTATGGAGTTATATACTATTCCAATTCCTGATGTCGATCAGGATGATGCTCACATTATCTATCGCCCTTTGCTGGGGTTGGCTTTCCTTGGGAATCGGGCAATGGTAGATTTGGCAAAATCCTTGGTTAAAGAACCAAGCCAACCTGTGACTATGGATAAGGATGTTCATGCATTTTTACAAAAAATCGGCTTTCTGAAGTCCGATCCACCTCCCCCAAAGGAACATGTTCTTCGAAAATTTAGTCCCGTTAGCCTGACTTTGTTAATGACCAATCAGTGCCAATTGCGCTGCAAGTATTGTTATGCTGCAGCGGGTGAGAATCCGCGGGAGGAGATTTCGCTGGAAGCGGGGTATGCTGCCATTGACTATACCTATGAAAATCTTAAAAGATTAAATTACCCAAGATTCCACATTTCACTGCATGGTGGGGGTGAGCCGACGATGGCGTGGAAGAAAATGAAAGCGTTTGTGGCTTATGCCAAGGAGAAACCTATCCTTACGGAATTTTCGCTCACCTCGAATGGCATATGGTCAGAGCAACAGGCACAATGGATTATGGCATATATCGATTATGTGGGTATTTCTATGGATGGCAGCCCACAAACGCAAAACGCCCAGCGACCGATGGCTTCGGGTAAAGGGTCGAGCCATTGGGTGATGCGGACGCTGAAAATGTTAGATGAAAATCATCGCCCTTATAGACTGCGGCTTACTGCAATGCCCCCATTTGAGCATTTGTCGGAAGACATCCGCTTTATTTGTGAAAATACCAATTGTAAAAGAATTCAAGTCGAGGCGGCGTTTACCCCCCAACGGGGAGGCGGGTATCGGTATGAACTGGAGGAAGGATTAAAGTTTCTGGAAGCTTTCATGAATGCCCAAAGGCTGGCAGAAACCTATGGATGCAGGCTGACAACAGTCGGTTCTCGAATAGATAAGATCACAACAATATCCTGTGGGGCGCTTTACAATGCGCTGATTGTGACTCCCCAGGACGAGGTCGTTGCTTGTTTTGAGGTGGTTAACGATAAGCATCCCTTGGCAGAATTGCTAACGATTGGGCGGATTACTCCGCAGGGCGTGGAGATTGACGAAGAGGCGCGTTTACGACTGGATAAAAAAATTATCGAACGGCGC
>DUEG01000055.1 GCA_011176615.1 Anaerolineae bacterium
TCAGCATTATAGATTGCTACTGTTCGGTTAGCAAGGATTGTTTTCGCTTTCTCCCAAACCGAAAGCCATGAGGGAGCATCCTTGACCATTTCATTTGAAATTCCATGGACTTGGAAAGCATCCCTTGAGATTTGTCCTACTGGTTTAACCAGAGAGTCGAGAAGTACGGATCCATCATAATCAATGATTGCAATTTCGATAATTGAATCCATGGGACCAATCCCGGTTGTTTCCGTATCCAGGTAGATTGGTTTATTTTGTAGAATCTCTCTTGCTGTTCGAATAGCGTCATTGCGGGAAGAAGGTATCATCTTTTTGTAACTCCACTTAATCGTTGAAAGATAATTATATCCCTATTTTGGAGATTCTAGGTTGATTATATTTTGAAAACTATAATTGAATGCAGGTAAAAACATTGGGCTCTTTCCGATGAGGTTGTAACTTAGTTTTGTAGGATAAGATATGCCATTAGAAGTCAAGTTTGAATATTAACATATCAATACCCATTTTCATAAAGGCGGTTCTCCCTCAAGATAATAATAATGCGGGCGAGCAATTTACAGCAGGCTGCACCGATCGTTGTGCTATGATGTTTACTTTTAATATTCTGGCGCTTGTGATAATCCTAACGCTGAGGGTCAAACAATATAACCAAATGAAATGATTTGGATAGGGGAGCCATGTTTCATTTGTTAAAGGATACATTGAAAGGAGATACATTAAGATGGCTAGGTTTTATATGCTTGCGGGATTTTTCAAATCTTCTACGCGATGTTTCCAGACGCGGTCGGCGCTATCTTGATGTCGCTGAGTACGGTAATTGTGGCTATCAATGCTCAACTAATGAGAAGAACTAGTCTAACAGTTTAAATCTGCGAGCAGAATAAACTGGTAAGAATCAAAAAGGCTCCAAGATTGCGGAGCCTTTTGCTTTATATAGAGTTCTAATCTTTAAACTCTAATTCAAAATCCGATGTTCTATTGAGTGTGTCAGTTGGAACGATAGAAATTTCACCAAATATAGTCTCTTGTTTCGCGCGGACATAATGTTGTTTAATCAATTCCAACATCGCTAAGAACGTAACTACAACATCGTCTCGTAAGCGCTTTCCCGTTATGAGCATTTGAAATGTTGTTTTTCCATGAGTGTGAATGGTATCGATGATATATTTGATTTTTTGCCTGATGGAAATTTTTGGGGCTTTGACTACAGTATTTAGACTTGCCTTGTTGTCGGATTTATTAAAGAGGAATTGAGCGACTTGACGGAGGTCATGGATATTGTAACCACATAAATCAATGGTTCCTGTAACTTTCAGTGGCTTGGCAATCCGAGAATAAGATCTAAGTCCACTTTGTTCTCGCTCACCAAGAATAATTGCGACTTCTTTAAATTTTTTATATTCCCTTAATTGCCTCACCAAATCTTCCCCAGGATCTTCTTCCCCCGGATCTCTGATAGGTGGTTTGGGAAGGAGCGCCTCTGATTTGATTTGGAGCAATTTTGCTGCAATAATCAAGAAAACTGAAATTTCTTCTGGAATTTTTTTCTCTAATTCCCTGAGATGCACTAAATATTGTTCAGTTATTTGTGCAAGAGCAAGTTTTGTAATATCCAATTCGGCGCTCTCGATCAGTTGAAGGAGCAAATCGAGAGGGCCTTGATAGACAGGCGTTTCTACACGGTATAATGTTTGTTCTTGAGCGAAGACGTTAAGATTCATGAACAAAATTATACCTGACATTATCATGTATTAATGCTATACTTTCGTCGAAATTAGAATCCGGTGAAATAAGGATGATTGGATTAAAAAACGGATTTTGATTAATCATAATTTGTTAGAATAGGAGATTGGTTTTATATGGCATCGGGATGGGTTGAAATTACTGTGGATTGGTTGGAAGAAATGCAATTTTCCGGTAAGAATACAAAAGGTGGGGAAATTATCTTCGGGAGTAAAAAAGAGAAGCCCGGAATAGCCCCAATGGAATTGCTGCTCGTTGGTCTTGCAGGTTGCACAGGAGTGGACGTTGTCCATATCCTTAAGAAGAAACGCCAACCATTGGATGATTTACGGTTGAAGGTCCGAGCGAAGACGGCGGATGAACATCCGAAAGTCTATACAAAGATAGAACTGACCTATTTAATTTGGGGAAAAGGTATTTCTGAGAAGGCAGTTATTAAAGCGATTAATTTATCTGAGAAAAAGTATTGTTCTGCTACCGTGATGCTAGAGAAAACTGCGGAAATTATATCCAAATATGAGATTAATCCAACGGGTTAAAACCAAGAGAAAAAAATAGACCTGGGTAATTTTGTTGGAACGTGATCGCCCAGGTCTTTGTATTTAAATACGAGTGATCCTTGCCCCTAAAGATTTTAATTTTTCATCAATTCTTTCATACCCACGATCTATTTGACCAATATTACGGATCGTAGAAGTGCCCTCGGCAGCCAAGGCTGCTAAAACTAACGCTAGTCCTGCGCGAATATCAGGGCTATCTACATTTTCTCCAATAAGTTGAGTAGGTCCTTGAACGATACAACGGTGAGGGTCACAAAGAATGATTTGAGCACCCATTGATGTAAGTTTGTCGGTGAAATACATCCGTCCTTCATACATCCAGTCATGAAAGAGAATTGTGCCGTTCGCCTGAGTGGCTACGACGATAGCAACGCTCATCAAATCTGTTGGAAAGGCGGGCCATGGCATGACGGTAATCTCTGGGATCGCATTTCCAAGATCTGGTTCGATGAACAATCGCTGCTCTGCGGGGACAATAATCCTGTCTTCCTCCGTTTGCCAAGTTACGCCAAGGCGATTAAAAACTAATCGGATCATGCTAAGGTAATTAGTGCCAGCCTTGTTGATTGCAATTGAACCCTTCGTAACCACTGCAGCACCAATATAACTGACAACTTCTAAGTAATCAGGTCCAATAGTGAATTCGCCGCCATGCAATTGGGGAACACCTTGAATTATTAGGGTGTTTGACCCGATATTTTGGATGTCTGCCCCGAGGGTATTAAGAAAGCGACATAACTCTTGGACATGTGGTTCAGAGGCTGCGTTTCTTATCACTGTTTTCCCACTTGCTAATACAGCAGCCATAAGCGTATTTTCGGTTGCCGTAACACTGGCTTCGTCAAGCAGAATGTCGTTCCCTGTCAAATGCTTGCCTTTAAAAAGGAAACGTTTTTCTCTTCGAGAATATGCTACTTCTGTGCCTAGTGCTTTAAGGGCGAGAATATGGGTATCTACCCTTCTACGTCCAATTACATCTCCTCCTGGAGGTGGTAACTCTAACTCGCCGGTTCTAGCGATCATCGGTCCTGCCAGTAATACGGATGCTCGGATTCGTTTACATAAATCTTGATCTAAATCTGAAGTGTGAATAGAATTAGCCTGAATCCTCCATGAATTTTCCCCGATATTTTCTATGGTAACCCCAAGGCTTTCTAGAAGTGCTCGCATGGCTTGCACATCTCTTATCTCGGGAAGGTTATGTAGAATCACTGGTTCTTCAGTAAGTAAGCATGCTGCAAGTAACGGAAGCGCTGCATTTTTATTCCCAGCAGGGGTCACTTCTCCCTGAAGTGGGTATCCGCCTTCGATGATGAATTTATCCATGTTGAACTCCATTTTTATATTTATTTATTAAAAATATGGACTCCCCGCGTGTTAGGTTTAAAAGTCTCTCGGCACTTTGCCGGTTGGCTGCAATCTCCAGCAAACCACTACTGCCAATGATCGCAGCGCAATGGTTAGGAGGTATCTCGGAGAAAGATTTAGCCCAAGGAATGAATATGTTCTTCTTGATGCGAATTACAGATGAATTTCTATGTATTACTCGCTTACCCTCAGTACCAATCCATATTTGAAATTGTAGTGTATCTTTTTCTTCATGAAATTTCCCGATACTGGTGATTGCATTTCCAAACTGGTCAAAATAGAGAATTTCTCCTTCGATTATTGATTCATGATTAATCCTTAATATTGGGATTGGTAATTTTTGAGGCTCACCGATACTAGGACCGAAGTCCTTAGGGGAAACACCATTCCAGAGGTATGCGGCAGCAGGGGCAAAGATATCTCTGCCGTGAAATGTATGCGTTACAGGTTGTAATTGATAGGATTGGTTTTTTAATTCCCACACATTGTATTTCTTCTGAAGGAGAAATGTGAATAAACCATTATCAGGACCTATAAAAAATCCATGATCTGTCTCCAATACGATACCCTTCCTCGGACTTCCAACCCCTGGGTCTATGACGCAGAGGTAGATTGTCCCTTTCGGAAAGTAGGGGATGCTTTGCCAGAGCACCACCGCGCCTTTTAGCAAATCACCTGGTGTTATTCCTTGAGTTAAGTCTATTGTATTGGCACGTGGGCTGATCTTAGTGATCACCCCTTTCATGATTCCAACGTATGGGTCAGTATCCCCAAAATCTGTTAAGATCACGATCGGTGGATTTTCCATGATTTGTCCTGTATCAGGTCAAGAAGGCTATTTGCTATTATAATTGTATTATGTTGTACATACTATACGGATTTCTTGGTTGGATGATAGGGGCGTTTGTTAACTATCTTTCCGATGTTTTGCCTGCTCAGCGGAAACTTACGAAGCCCTTTTGTACTTATTGTAATCAGGAATATAGCCTATGGAATTATCTAATTTATCCAAGACGGTGTTCGAATTGTAATCGTAAACGTCCTTTGCGTGTCTGGGTTATTGAGATAATATATCTAGGAATATCGCTATGGCTATATCATACACCGAATGTTCTTTTCGGGTATTGGGGGAGTTTGGTTTTGTTGGCTTATTTTGGGGTCGTTGTAATTATCGATATGGAACATCGATTGATTTTACATCCTGTTAGTTTAACAGGTGTCGCAATCGGGGCGATTCTTGGCACAATTTTGCATGGCATTTCGAATACAGTCCTTGGTGGAGCTGCTGGATTTTTAATTATGCTTGCACTCTATTTTTTAGGAGGCATTTTTGCGAAGTTTATAGCGAAATTGCGTGGGGAAGAATTGAATGAAGTCGCGCTTGGGTTTGGCGATGTAAATCTTGCAGGTATCATAGGGCTGTTGTTAGGTTGGCCGGGGATTCTTGGGGGATTGTTCCTGGCGATTTTAATTGGTGGTTTCGTAAGTTTGGCTGTTATGGTTGTGTTAGTAATTAAGAAGCGTTACCAACTTTTTACTGCATTGCCGTATGGTCCGTATTTGGTTGTCAGCGCAATTTTCTTGCTATATTTTCGAGGTATATTTTTATCTTAAAATTCCTTGCAAAACTGATAGCAGGTTGTAATCCTCAATATATTGACGAAACATGTGTTTTAATGTATTCTAAATATAAATGGGAATCTCTATGCGATAGGTATTTAACGCTAAATAGATTCACGTTTATCACGAGTTTAAATTGAGGGAATATGAAAAAGAGAAAAGGGCAAGCATTAATTGAATTAGCGTTATTGTTCCCAATCTTAATGATATTGCTCTCTGGTGTAGTAGAATTTGGTATTTTTCTCAATCAATACTTAAGCATTATGGATGCTGCAAGGAACGCAGCGCGTTTTGCAAGTGATGGCTTATATTATGAGAGTGATAATGTGTCTGATTGTGAAACGACGAGGGATTTTTACCGTCAAACAGTATGTTTGGTTAATTCGGAATTGAGACAAGAAAGACCGTATATACAAATGAATGACAATGCTACCCCTAATAATTTTCTCGATGATTATCTTGACCCAATACGCGGGGATGATATTGTTGTCTCGGCGTTTAGCGTTTCTGACCAACAAATAAAAGCACGTTTTCCAGACAATGACGGTTGGTCTTATGCAAGTGATTTGGGCGTTGGGAGTGGAACACCTTCGAGATTTACGAATGCTGATGTTGTGGCATTAATTCACGAAGCAAACGCCCCGAGAACCGGTTATGTACTAGTGGAGATTTATTATCATTATGATCAATTATTGAAATTACCATGGATAACTGCTTTCGTGCCCGACCCAGCCCTTCTGTATACTTACGCCTTTATGCCTTTGTCTTCCGCAGAACCAACAGCAACCCCAATACCTACACCAGAGCCATGAAGAAAAAAGAATTTAATAAAGGACAAAACGGTCAATCGATGATCATCATCGCGATTTCAATTGTCGCGATAATTGGATTTGTCGGGTTGACCGTAGACGTTGGCAGGTTGTTCATTGCCTATGGAAATCTCCGTAAGGCGGTGGATGCGGGCGCCTTGGCTGCTGCCGCACAATTTCGTGAAGGGCGGGGAGAAAGCGATTTGCTTTCTGCGGCGAAAGACGCGATGAGCCTAAATGGCGTTAATCCTACTACGATTACGATTGAGGTTTGTGATTACAGTCTGCCACCGGCTCAGCGGGATCCTCTCCTTTGCACCGAACCTAAAAAGAAACTTGTCAGAGTTAATGCTACTGGCAGTTTAGACATGACTTTCTTGAACGTGGTCGGGGTGCATACAATTACATTGTCATCCTCATCGATCAGCGAGGCTGCTTCGATGGATGTTGTTTTGGTTATCGACATCTCCGAGTCAATGGCTTGGGATGCTCCTGAGGGGAGTTCTATGCGTGACCCGCATCAATGCAATGACCCAAGCGCATACCCAGGGAGTGAGGACGCGGGGGAATATGCTGAATTCCCTAATGGTTTTCCAGGAGAATGTCACCCATTTGAAGAGGTTAAGCATTCTGCTTCCGCTTTTGTAAAACGCGTTTTAGATAAAGAACCTGGAGATGAGGAAGATCGTCTGGCAATCGTTACTTTTGCAAACGGCTGGAGCGGTGATGTAAATATGGGAACTCATTATCGCACAAGCGGTTGGACAAATGACCAGGATACAGCATTGGACATTATTAAGAACCTGACCATTTTTGATCCTGGTGTTTGTAAAGATTCTTTAGGTAATATTGTTACTTATTACGGACCATGCAGGAATTATGATAGTGATGGGAATTTCCTGGGATTGTATTGTTACTCATGTATTGACTCCGGAGATCTTTCGGCTTTGACATCAACGAATATTGGCGGGGGGCTTCGTAAAGGGGGGCAAATGTTCGCTTACCAAACACGAGAGGATTCACTTTGGGTTGTGATTCTTCTAACCGATGGGATGGCAAATGCTACGGATATTGATGTATCCGATGATATAGAGGATTTTTCGACGTACCCGCTTGGTTATTGCCCGAACGACTGGACTTTTCCGCTTTGCCAGGATGAAAACGTGACCACCCGCCATGCTGGTTCGTTGGCAAGTTATGATGCTGATGATTACGCGCGCGATATGGCGAATTTCGTCGGATGCTATCCAGAAGATCAAGCAGCAGCGTGCGGTTCGATCCAAGGTCAAGGCGCTGTGATATTTACCATTGGGCTGGGTAATGGTGTTTTGGATACTTCCAACGAGGTTAACGGTCAACCCTATGGAACGAACTTGTTAAGATATATTGCAGCCGTCGGTTATGACGGGGATCCTGCCTCTGACCCATGTACTGGTTATTATGACAATGAGGAAGAATGGAAAACGTGGTGTGGTAATTATTATTTTTCGCCTGAAGGTCAACAACTATTATCCGTATTTGAAAATATAGCCTCCAGGATATTTACGAGACTGTCAAGGTGAAATATTATGGTCAAAAAACAGATATTATTCAGAAGTCTTAAAGTTAATCGGGATTCATCTGGGTACTCGAAGAAACATGCACAAGCGTTTCTGGAATTTGCTTTAGTTTTACCAGTTTTGTTGTTGCTACTCTTTGGAATATTTGAATTTGCGCGTGTGTTTCAGTCCTGGTTAGTTGTGACGAATTCTGCAAGGATTGGTGTGCGCTATGCGGTTACAGGAGCCTATGAACCTCATTTTTGTACAGCAGCAATTGATTCTAATGGCAATGGCTTGGTGTGCGGAGCGGAGCCAGACAAAGATGCACGAATTATCGAGGAGGATGCAGCGCGTTTGCTTTCGATTTATGAAGTGACCACAAATTCTGCTGCTGGAATTTTACGTGATAGTACGGTAATATCAAAAACTACTCCAGGTTATTTCCATGTCACCGTTTGTACATCCAGTGGTGGACATGTATATCACCCCCTTCCCGATGATTATTGTTCTCCTTCTGATCATCCAGGAGACCCTTCTCATGGACCTGCTCGTGTGCTCGTTTCTGTCACCTATGAACATCCAATTATCCTTCCCCTGATTGTCAATTTCGCCCCATCCGTAACTTTACATGCAGAACGGACAGGAATATTGGAACAATTCCGGGTGGCAAGAGTGCTAGGGTTACCACCAAATATTAATTTACCAACCGCTACACCGGCACCAACAGCAACACCAGTTCCCACGGCTACATCTTCTCCGACACCGACCCCGGATTGCTCGTTATACTCTCTAAGCGATGCGTCTATTGAGCAATATAACCATTATCGGATTAACGTCAACAATGCAAGTACGCAAGATGTTAGAGTGACTTTTATAGGTTTAAATTGGGACGAAGCAGAAATATGGTCCGAGGCACTTGGGTACCACAACCTTCGTGTGGATTATTTCAATTGGGACGGAGATAAATTTTATAACGGGGATGATTATAGTAGCCCAACAAACATTAGCGCGAATTTGTTACTAAGTGCAGGTACTTCAGGATATTTTGTTTCTGACTTTGATTACTCTGGAGAGGAGTCTAATGGTTTTACGAATTGGGGGTTAACACCAGATAATTTTGGAGTTACGGTTCATTTAGACAATGGTTGTTCATATTTCATTGAACCTCAGCCAAATCCGCTTCCCACGCCCAATTGTGATTTGTATAGCATTTACCCAACGGGTTTCTTCGATTCAAGTGGTTATGCAATGATTTATTTGAATGCAAAGAACGAAGATGCGATTGGTACCAAACTCTCAAGTGTGCAATTGAATTGGGATTATGCTGAAGGTATGGACGAATTAAAAGATTCGGATGACGAACTCAATGTGGACTGGATACGGTTTGGTACATCTCTTTATGGGAATATGGCTTGGGGAGATGGAAATGGTAACGCACGCGATTACAATTCTACGACAAATACAAATTCGGATTCATCTCAGACATGGACAGGTCCATTATACTTCGATACGAATAAGGAATACTATGTAACTATAGACTTCGATAATCAATGGGGTGATTTTTACGATGATTTGGTCCCTGAGGACTTTGGCATGACCTTGAATTTTGAGAACGGGTGTGTGCTCAACTGGACGAACATTCCAAGACCGCTACCTACGCCAGATTGTTCGTTGTATTCTGTTGACGACTTTTACTACAATAGTAGATGGAATCACATCAAAACTTCTGTAACCA
>DUEG01000056.1 GCA_011176615.1 Anaerolineae bacterium
GCGTTAACCACTGCTTCTATTCTATATCTATTACGAAAACTAAATGTCAAATATTCGATACTACACAATGCTATCAATCTATTTTTTGAACCTTATCTCTTGCTCGATGCAGATGGAAATATCATCGAATTGAACACTGCTGCAAATGCACTAAATGGAAAAACCCGATCCGAAACCCTTCAAACCCCTCTTCAAAAGGCTTGGTCGGAATTGTTTGCCCAGATACATTCCACTAGAGAAGCCATTCCTACTTCAAAAACCGTAGTTCTGAAGATTGGAGAAAACCTTCGTACTTATAATGCTGTATTGACCCCTGCTCTAAACGCTGGAGGAGAGGTTATCATGCACTCAATTGTGCTCAAACCAACACCCTCGGATAGCGAAGCAAATCATGACCTTATCCCCGTGGTTGAGGAATTGCAAAATTACCAATACATTACCGAAGCGTTATTGGATATGGAATCATTAACAGATGTAATGCAAAAAGTAACCGATGCTATTGTTACAAACTTTGGTTTCCAAGCCGCTCTGATTATTCGTTACTCACCTGAAGAAAATATGCTTCATGGTCTAGCATTTTCCTCCAAGTTCTCCTCAAACCTCAAGCAGCGTATCAAAACCTTGCTTGAACCTTTTCAAATTCCATACAACTTAAAATACCTACACCTGCCTCTCCAGCCAGGCAACATCCCCGCCATTGATCGTGCTTTAGCAGGTGAGACGGTCATCATTTCCCACCTAAGGGACCTATTAGAAGGCTGGCTTCCGAGTAAAACATCCAATCACCTTGAACAAATCCTGGGGATTCATCAATCGGGTTTCGTGCCTTTGCGGTTCAGTGACCATACACAGGGGATCATTTTCGTCACTTGCCAGAAAGCCAATATCTCCACACACCGCAAAAAAGCCCTGCAGCGCATTGCTCAGCAAGCCGCCATTGCCTTGAACAATGCCTTGCTATACGCCCAAGCCCAGCAAGAAATCGCTGAACGCAAAGAAACCGAGGCACTGCTCAAACAATCAGAACAAGATTACCGAGGGCTATTTGAAAACGCACACGATGCAATCATCATTTTCGAACCGACAAATGAGACTGTTCTCGATGTCAACCAACGTGCCTGTGAAATGTACAAAATCCCCCGTGATAAGTTCATTGGTCTTTCCCTTGAATCTTTATCAGTCAATGTTGAACGAGGCAAGCAAAATATCGCCAAAACATTAAAAGAAGGTTCTTATCAGAAATTCGAGACCATACATCACCTTCTAGATGGAACCATCATGCATTTAGAGATTAACGCTTCTGTCATTGAATACCACGGGAAAAAAGCCATCGTCAGCATCAATCGTGACATCACAGAACAAATAGCGGTCGAAGAGAAATTGCGCTTCGATGCACTTCACGATGAACTCACAAACCTACCCAATCGTACCCTTTTCCTTGAACGGTTGAAGCACGCGATATCACGTCAACAGAGAGAGCCCAATACACTCTTTGCAGTACTCTTTCTTGATTTAGACAACTTTAAAAACATCAATGATACGCTCGGTCATGATATTGGGGACAAATATTTAATCCAAATCTCCAAACGATTAACAAAAAATATGCGCAAAGTGGACTTAGTCGCCCGTTTTGGCGGTGACGAATTTGCCGTCTTGCTGGAATCCATCAAACATCTCAATGATATCTACGATATTTGTTCCCGTCTTCTCCAGTCTATCTCCCTTCCGGTAAAAATCAAAGAACATGAACTCATTGCGACAGCAAGTATTGGCGTCGTTGTCAACAGCCCAATTTACACAGAGCCTAAAGAAATGTTACGCGATGCAGATATTGCAATGTATCGCGCAAAATCAAGTGGTGGTAGCAACTTCGAAATCTTTGACGAGGAAATGCGAAAACAATTCCTCTTGACCCTTCAAATCAAACAAGATATTCAAAGAGCAATTACCCATCGTGATTTTATCCTGCATTACCAACCGATTATCCGACTTACTGATAATAGAATTACGGGGTTTGAAGCCCTCCTGCGTTGGCAACACCCAAAAAATGGGTTGCTGCTCCCCGCTGAATTTATCCCCATTGCAAATAAATCAAACCTCATCTTACAGATCGACCGCTTCGTTTTTGATGAGGCTTGTAAACAAGTCACTCAATGGAATAAAGATGGCATATGGGATGACAAACTTTTCCTCTTCATCAATGTATCTGCAAAACAGTTGGTTCTACCTAGTTATCTCGAACACATTGAGAGTGTTTTAGAGAAATATCCGCTTAACCCCGCAAGATTAGGAATGGATATTACCGAATCTGCATTCATGGATAATTTCAAAAAAGCCAACCGAACCTTACATAGATTAAGGACAAAGGGTTTTCACGTTCATCTCGATGATTTCGGAAAGGGTTACTCCTCATTATCTTATTTAAACCAGTTACCAATTAGCGCCTTCAAAATCGACATGTCATTAATCCAAAACATTAATGCACCCAATATTCCCCAATTCATCAAGTCAATGATCTCGATGGGTCACGATCTGGGTTTATACGTAAGTGCTGAGGGAGTAGAGACAGAAGAGCAATCGTCATTTCTGAAATCCGCTGGTTGTGACTTTGCTCAAGGATATTACTATTACAAACCCCTTGACCATCACCAGGTTGAAGAGGTGTTAATTCATAGAGAACACCTCTCTAATCCATAAGATTAGAAATCAATCGGGCTCAACGTATTAATCACCAAAACAGGATCCTAACATTTCCACCCAAAAGGTTGCCTTATGCCAGAATCAAAAGCCAACGCTTATTTAGAACTTGCCACCCTAGCAGGGGGTTGTTTCTGGTGTTTAGAAGCAGTTTATCAAGATGTACTCGGTGTGCAAAATGTTGTATCCGGGTACGCTGGCGGAAACATTCCCAACCCTACTTACACACAAGTATGCAGCGGCACAACGGGGCATGCCGAAGCCGTACAACTCGCCTATACTCCAGACACGATCTCCTACCGTGACCTTCTTGAGATCTTTTTCAGTATTCATGATCCTACAACCCTCAATCGGCAAGGGAACGACATCGGTACCCAATATCGCTCGGCAATTTTTACCCATGACGAATCACAACGGATTACCGCAGAACAGGTCATCGCTGAATATGAAAAATCGGGAATCTTCAAAGAACCCATCGTTACTGTGGTTGCTCCTCTGGATGCCTTTTACCCTGCAGAAGAAAACCACCAGAATTACTACAAGAACAATCCAAGCCAGGGATACTGCCGCCTCGTGATCGCCCCCAAGGTCGCAAAATTCCGCAAGAAGTTTTCAAATAGGTTAAATTTATCCTAATTATCTGTCAGCCTATGTTTTCTGAGGCTCATAATCTGGGTATATTCATTCATCCAGCATATCAAGCACAAAGATGCTTGCCCCCATGCTTGCTTGACAAACTAAACTCCACCTATTCCTTTTTCCCTCGCCCTTGACTCGTTTCACCCCAATATCGCATTTTGCCTGGTAACATCGATAATTCCCCAAATTGCAAATATAAGTCCTACTAAGATCATCGAAGCCATTACAGGGTTATTAATTACTGCCTGGATAGGAATATCTTCTCCCAAATACCCAATTAAGTAAATCCATAATCCATAGGAGAAAATGATCAACGATATAACCACAGCCGCGCTACCACGTACGCCCGCGAGTATCGTGCCTCCAATAAGAACCATCGCAACCCAACCAGACCAGCCAAGCCAGGGAATCGTCCATGTATAAACAACCTGTGACAACCACGCCGTAGCCGGAGTCATCAACAACACACCAAGCACCTGCGACAAGGCGCTATCGAATAGATACCGCATACAGAATCCAAGGAACGCAATAATCATAATCCCGATTTCAACTTGATTTAGCGATAACTCAGGAGCCATGTATCAGTCTCCTTTTAGATTTGTTGTTTATTAGTGCGCTTAGGACAACTTCATTCAACTACTAATATATTAACATAAATCCTGGTGTTTGTCATCCAATTGTCATTTGGGTTGTCATCCACAAACAAAAATTCTCTCTCGATGTGATTATTATCACAGAAAAGATTGGTTAAATTTGCTATACTAATAATACAAATAACAGGATTCATTCATCTATATTGGAGGAAATACTATGACTTTATTCGATCGCATTGTTCTACTTATCACTGGTTTGATAGCACTCTATTTAAGTTGGCGATTTTATACCCGCTATGGGAAGAAGAAAGCCTTGTACGATATCTATTACATGCTTGGATTTATCGTACTCCTGGTTTCGGGGCTTTTACTCATCATTTACGATTTTGACATATTAGCATCTCCATATGTCCTAACCGTTGCCACATTAATTCCCTTAGGTATTTCGATGGGATTAATGAATCAATATCTCCCGAAACAGAAAAGTGTCTATTCCTGGTTTGCTTTATTGGGATTGCTTGCAATTGCTTTCACCAGCATCAGCGGATCGCCCCTTAAGTCTATTGCGGTTCCGGTCTTTCACGGCGTTGCCGGATTGATCATCTTCTTCCTACCAATCGTTCTCAGCATTCAGGGCAAAGCCGTAAAAGACTTTTGGTGGGTCGGAGTTGGAGGCGCGTTGATTGGCTTAGGAGGCATTGCACTCGCTTTCCTGACATCGGGTAAACAATTACTCTTCTTTAGTGCGGATTTTGTTTTTGCCATTCTCGCCCCTCTGCTCCTGCTGATGACTTTAGCATTCGCCTGGGGTTTCGTTAAAGACATCAAGCATGGCTAACTATCACTGAGTTGATTGACAAGCGGATAGGATTAATGTTTATCCATCCGCTTATCTTTTCTTGTACTTTAACAATTGTCTTTGGGTTGTCAATTTTCATAAAAAGACCAAAGCAGATGGTTGTGTCTTCTCCCCATAGTCGGTATCCCTTCTGATTCTGGTTTATTCTATCTTTTTGGATTCATCATCGATAAACCCCGCTTCGCTCTCAAGTAACGATAAATTTTTGATTTTTAGTTCAGTACGGTTGATTTGAATCGCACCAGTATCAGCAAACTTATAGAGAACCCGGCAAACCATTTCACGGGTAGAACCAATTTGAGCCGCGACATCATCGAGTGTAAAATTTCTAGCAATTGTTTCTTCCCTGTTCCCCTTATAACGATCCAGAAGCATTTTCGCTAAACGACCAGTTACATGGCGGAACGCCAACCCCTCAACCAGATCACTGGCGACCTGCATTCGTTCAACCATCAAACGAGAAAGATTCCAAGAGAACATGCCATTTCTTCGGATGAGCGGCAGAATATCATCCCGATGCCAGAGATAAACGAGGCAATTTTCCACTGCGCGTAATGATACTGGCATGGGCGCCCCATCCTTAAAAAACGAGAATCCCCAGAAGATTTCTCCCGCTTCTAATGTCATCACATTCAACACGCGGCCCTCTCTGGATTCTTTCAACGCCACAATGCGCCCCCTTCCAACCAAGAAAATATAAGACCAAATATCACCAGCATACACCAGCCACTCATTCTTCGTTAATGGCTTGGATTTAGCGTTATCCACCAGCATTCTGATCTCTGAGCGGTTCAAGGAAGAAAAAACTTCATTCTCCTCAATTAATTTCTCTAACGTCATAAAGTCACATTTCTCCTAAAATGGTTACGAGAAAAATACTTGCACTATCTTATCTTAGAAAATCCAGAGCAAACTTCACGATAACCCGGACAATATATATTATATCCGAGGAAAGCATGGATTCACCCATATTCCCATTCTTAATTTATCTTAAGTCAATGAATTATATTGAAATTTCTTGGATAATATAGAAAAGTGTTTATCATTATTAATTCATTTAAGGAGACTAAAGAATGGAAACATCAAAACAATCATCACTTAAAGTAATGGCAGTTCTTGCAGTCCTAATTGCTCTTTTTCTTATCGTCGCTACACCTTTCATCGTTCAAACTTCTCTCGGTCGTGTTCTTGAAAATCTCGTTGATGTCGTCAAAGAACGCCCACAATTCACAAGTGGGTTCGCCATATTCAATCTTTTTTACCCCATCTGGCAAGCATTGGCTTTCGTTGCCGGCATTGTCCTTCTCGTGATTACACCCAGTATCCTTAAAGGTGAAAAATGGGTTTCTCCCGTACTTCTAATCTTGTATGCAATTCCATCTATTGGTGGGATGTTCATGTTTCTTCCATACGTCAGTTGGGTAGGCGGATTCCCCTTGCCAATGGTTATCTCTTGGGTAGGTTTAATCGGTTACTGGGTCACAATCTGGCTTCAGGATGCAGATAGATTTCAAAAGACCGTTGATTTTCTGGTGCTCACCTTCCTCGGTATGCTGGCGACACATGCCTTCGTAATTGGCGTTGGTTCTCAACGTCAGTTGATGGTAAGAGCCGGGAAACCACTTTACCAAGGTCTGCAATATTATATTCTAACCTTAGTTGGTGAGGTTAACTGGATCGCTGTCATCCTCATGTTCGCAGCAATCCTGTTAATCGCAATGCGAAAGAAAGCAGGCTGGTACCTTGCTTTGATTTCTGCGTTCTCCATACTAGCAATCAATATCCCTACCCAGTTCATTCGCACAAAAACATTGGATTATCTCTATGGGTCAATATTAGCCATCTTTCTTGTGATATTCCTGTTGATTCCTTCCTTCAAAGCCAGGCTATTTACAGAAATAAAGAAGTAAGGTGGATTTAAAGGATACCAACAAACAGCAGGTTCGATGATACGCTTTTCAGGCTTGGTTAAAATAACTTCTTGCTCGACTTAGAAGATATTAATAAGATTTCACCGCTGAAGCAATTATCGCCAAGGTCATTTGCCTGCTTATAGTTAACATTTTGCAAGTAAAATAGCATGTTATGTTGGCTTTGCCCCTCTGGAGGAGGCGCTCAGGAAGAAATTTCAGACAACGTTGATTCTTCCCGCGCTAAAACAATCCGCTGCAATCATTTTGCCTACTTCTGTTAAAACCAGAGAAGCATAACAATGATCGGTCTTACTAATTGTGTGACAATCTACTTAAGGTAGATTATAATTATGGCATACATAGATATGACAAACGAACAATGGTGTTAGACAAACCAAGATAGAACGAAGGTCATTTCTGCTGAGCAAAAAATCTTCGGAGCCAGCGTAAGCCAGTGGAGAAACACACATGAGCAAATTTCTTACAACTTATAAAACAAAACTACAGAATTATTGGTCGCTTACGAAAAGTTTGCAGACCGGCTTGTTGCTTACCACTGGCGTTGCTGGTTTCATGAGCGCGCGCTGCCCCTTTTTAAATTGGACAACTGTGCTGCAGGTCGCTGGGTCATTATTCCTGGCAGTTAGCGGGAGTACGATCCTTAATATGTGGTATGACCGCGATATTGACGCAAAAATGCACCGTACTTGTGCACGTCCCTTCCCCACAGGTGAAGTAAAACCAATAGAGGGATTAATCCTCGGGGCAATTATTTCTGCAATCGGGGTCGGATGGGCATTGAGTATGGACCTCTTATACGGGTCGATCGTCTTTGCCGGTTTGTTCTTCGATGTAGTTGTATATACGCTTTGGTTAAAACGGCGAACCGCATGGTCAATCATATGGGGAGGTATATCCGGCGGTATGCCGATTCTGGCAGGCAGAGCCTTCGGCTTGGGCTATGTCGATTGGATTGGTATTCTGCTTTCTTTGGCAATCCTCTTTTGGATTCCCACCCATATCCTCACATTTAGTATGCGTTATCGTAAGGATTACCAGCGCGCCGGTATTCCCACTTTTCCGTCCACCTATGGCGATGCTTTCACTATCAGGTTGATTGCTGCCTCGAGCGTTCTAGTTGCCATTGCTATTACAGCCAGCGCGATCGGATTAGGATTGACCTTCGGCTTCCTGCGCTTGTTAGCCGTACTTTCTTTTGGCTTGATTCTGCTAGCGTTCAGCAGCATTATAAAACCATCAGAACGGCTTAATTTTGGTTTGTTCAAATACGCATCACTTTTTATGCTTAGCACAATGCTTGTACTAATTGCCCAGGCAATTTAAAATCAAAAACTCAACTAATTCTATGCTATGAGGGAATTCTAAAAAATCATGAAAAAAATGACCATCCTAGACAGAATATTACTGCTCATTACCGGCTTGTTGGCTGCTTATCTGATTATCGCTGGTATTGATGGTTTTTCCACTGTTCCAATTATCGCCTTTACGATCGCTTTTGGTATTCTGCTTGTTGCTGGATTGTTGCTTATCATTCTCGGTTTTAGTGTGCTTGAAAGTCCTATTGTAGTTATCTTGTCCACAATCATTCCGCTCTCCCTTTCTCTAGGATTGGTCTGGGAGTATTTTCCAGCGTGGAAGATAGGATACCTGGTCTTCGCCCTCGTAGGTCTTACTGCGGTCATTATCACCCGTACCTCTACGAAGGGGAAAGGCGCGGTGATCACCCTAGCAACTGTTCATGGGGTCGCTGGGGTTTTGATTACCTTTGTCCCCTTCATCCTCAGTATAAACGGCACAACATCAGGTAGATTCGCTTTCGTTGGAGTTGGCGGCGCTCTCATCGGAATCGGGGGTTTGTTACTTGCCTTCCTAAAAACAGGGAAACCCATCCTCTCGAAAGAACGAATTCTAAGCGTTCTTCCTGCATTATTACTATTGATGACTTTGGCATATGTGATTGGTTTTGGCTAATAAGTAAGTTTTAATTCAAACGAATGTTTTACGAGAAAGGAGAAAAACAAGATGGGAAAAATACTTCGAATTGTCGGAATCATCTTAGTCGCGCTCACAATCGCTTTCCAATTTCTCGGAGGCATCGGGACTTCATGCGTTGCCCTTGGCGCCGAAAAATATGGTCCAGAGATGGCGCCCATCGTTCCTTATAAATGGCTATACCAAATTATCATGGTGCTCACCATTATCGTTGCAGTCTATGGGATAAGGACAACTGTTCGCCTTGCGCGCGGTAAAGCAGGTGCAACCAAAGAAACCATCATTGTTCTATTTATTACCCTTGTATTGAGTGGTATCCAAATGATTGCTTCAGAAATATTGCGGGGAGCCTCAACGCCGACAAATATGCGGGTTTATTTCACCATCCTCACATTGATAGTGCTCGGGGTTTTTCACATTCCATCAATTCGGGAGAAGGTCAATTTCGAACGCGTTTCTGACGACAGTAAAAAATCCGCCAGTGGTATGGCAATGATTATGGCTGGCGCTCTTATGCTCAGCATCGAGGCTATCTCAACCCCAAGCCACACTTTTAGCAATGGCATCAACTATGCACTCGATTACCATATCCCGCTGATGATCAT
>DUEG01000057.1 GCA_011176615.1 Anaerolineae bacterium
ATGAATTTTGTTCCGCGGGCCCAGACCGAATGCTTGCCGCTGTTCAAAAAGGCATTCCCCAAGTTATCGCGCCAGGCGGAGTGGACTTTATAATCACTGGTCCTATGGAACAATTATCCCCAGAATACCAAAAACGCAAGGTTATGTCTCACACCCCAACGATAACCTTAGTTCGTACATCCGTAGAGGAAATCACAACCGCCGCAAAATTAATCGCAAAACGCTTAAGCGAATCCAACGGACCTGTCTTAATGATCCTCCCCACCCAAGCATTTGGCTGGTTCGCGATGGAAGGAAGACCGCTTCATGACTCCGAGTCAGATCATGCATTCATCCAGGCATTTAAAAGGAATGCATCCCCTCAAATTGAGATCATCGAAATAGACACTCATCTCAACGACCCCGAAGTAGGTAAGGTGGCTGTTTCTTGGATGAAAAAAATGTTAAATGGCAGAGGTTTTACCAATTAGATGAAAGTACAGGTACAACTTTTCTCTAATCTACGGGACTGCCTCCCCCAAGGATCAGAGGTTGGAAAGGTTGTCCTCGATATCCCAGAAGGGACGACGCTCGGTAGATTCCTGGAAAGCCTGGACTTAGATCAATGTATGACTGGAAGAATCAATTTCCTAGAAAATATCAATGCTTGGCAGATACGAGTCAATGACAAATTTACAAATGACCTTGATTTGATTCTTCAATCCGGAGATTCGGTAATTGTCTTCCCGCACATGGCTGGTGGAGTGTATCGTAGATATAAAGAAAAAAACCTATCATTAATAATACACAAAGCATTGTTTATATATTATTATCATCATTAACGATAATAGATTACAATTACTAGATGACATAAATTTTGAACAAATTAACCCTTTGGGATCGAAGTAATAGATAATCGGATACTCATCTCTCCGATCCCCCAGCAAACTTGATGAGGAACTCAGAATGACTGAAATACTATGCGCAAACTTTAATGAACTCTGTCATGAAGACATCCCCCTCGCGGGTGGGAAAGGTGCAAATCTCGGTGAAATGGTTCAAGCCGGTCTACCCGTACCACCAGGATTTGTTATTTGTGCACCAGCATACCGCTTGATGTTGGAAAAGACCACAATCATCAATCAAATTAATCAAATTTTAAACAAATTCCCCAACAGAGAGCCAAGCGATTTAGTCAAAGCGGAAGAACAAATCCGCCCTATCATTGAAAACGCAGAAATACCACCCGAACTGGCAAGGGAGATCATCGCTAATTATCATAAATTGGGAACTGATGTCCCTGTTGCTGTCCGCTCAAGTGCGACTGCTGAAGACCTTGCCGGCGCCAGTTTCGCTGGTCAACAAGAAACTTTTCTAAATGTCATCGGTGACGAAGCATTACTCAAATCTACCCTTAAGTGCTGGTCTTCGCTATTTACTTCTCAGGCGATGTTCTATCGTGCTCAAAAAGGCTTCAAAGACACGGAAGTTTCAATGGCTGTTGTCATTCAAATTATGGTCAATTCAGAGAAATCAGGGGTTACCTTTACTTATGACCCTGTGACTCGCAACCCATACCAAATGACAGTTGAGGGTGTTTGGGGATTGGGCGAAGGGATTGTTTCAGGCACAATTACCCCTGATCATTACAAAATTGACCGAGAAACCAAAGAAGTTATCTTCGAATTCAAAGCGCCGAAAACGATCATGTTCACCAAACAGTTGAATGGCGGGATTTACACGATTGATGTTCCCCCAGAGAAGAAACAGGAACCCGTTCTTAGCCGTGAAGAACTCATATCAATCGTTGAATTAGGCAACGTAGTAGAGTCTCATTTCGGTTCAGCGCAAGATATCGAATGGGGGATTGAAGACGGGCATCTATACTTATTACAAAGCCGCCCAGTGACAAATATTTGAATATTAATGTGGAAAATTTAGACAAGAGAAGAAATTGAACAAAAACAGATTTCCCAATATTCCAGTTATCCCCAAACGATTATTGCTCCGTGAGCAAGTAAAGACACATATTGTGAACAGTGTCATGACGGGTGAAATCAAACCAGGAGAGCGTCTTATCGAAAGTACGCTCGCACGTCAATTGGGAATTAGCCAAGCCCCCGTCCGAGAAGCAATCCGCGATCTTGTAATGATGGGTTTTCTAGAAACTGAACCCTACAAAGGAGCAACGGTACAGGAATTTTCACGCAAAGACTTGCACGAGATGTACGCTGTTCGAGCAGCATTAGAATCACTTGCTGCCCGCGAAGCAGCATCACACTTAACAGATAAGGACCTGGAAAAGTTAAGGGAAATCTACCAAGCCATGCTTACTGCTGCACAAGATGATGATATTCAAAAAACCTCTGCCCTTAACAATGATTTTCATGAATACATCATCCATGTCTCAGGCAATAAAATGATCAACCGTTTATGGCATACCTTACAACTAGGACATTGGACGTATTATTCTGCGCGGCGTTCCGATCTTGGTCTAGAAGCCTTGGTCGAACGTCATGAAGACCTAATCAAGGCTTTGGAAACAAGAAATCCTCAAACAGCCATGAACGCAATGCGCAGACACATCGAATCGGTTGAGCCTGTGTTGCACCTTAACAATTGAAACATGTATACCTAAAGCGCTTGTGCTATTCGCACATCTATTCCCCGCTGGCGAAGACCCTCGATAATTTCTTGCGGAGCATCCTGATCAGTTACAAGGACATCCACTACATCATAGGGCATTACTTGGATCAGCGACCGCACGCCAAATTTACTTGAATCCATCAACATAATAATTTGTTCAGCATTCTCACGCATTACACATTTAAGTTGACTGTACAAAGGTGTTGGATCCGTAAAACCATCCTGCAAGGTGAGACCTCTCGCGCTAAAAAATGCCTTGCCAACTCGATAATGGTTGAAAAATTCCTCCGCTTGCGGGCCGATGAATGCACCCGTGTCAATCAGTACCCCGCCAGAACAAATCACACTATTCTTCTTAAGCAAATGAGCAGCATAGAATGTTGTCACCAGCCCATTGGTCAAAATAGTGAGATTTTCCTTATCAAGGAATAACACCATCGCTGAAGTCGTTGAGCCTGCTTCAATGGTGATGATATCACCGTCTTCCATTAGATTGGTAACTGCATATCTAGCAATGATTACTTTCTTATCATACTGTGGATCATTCTTTGGATCAAAATTCGGGAATATCAGTGATTGAACATATGATTCGGTGTCTTTTTTAATCGCCCCCCCCCGAATACGTTGAGACCATCCTCTTGCCTCAAGTTCTCCTAAATCTCGCCAGATGGTCATATAAGAAACGCCTAAGTATTTACTCAAATCCCGTATTGAAACCATACCGGTCTTTTTTAGGTTCTCGTGGATATATTGCAATCGCTGCTCTTTAATCATATGAGCCTCCGAAAAATCATAACACGGAAGAGTTGCACTTATTTTATCATATCTTATCATATTATATCACCATTTTCTTGACAAGTGATGGCTTCTGATGTATAGTGAACGTAACCTATAATTTATATTTTTTTACGCGTTCACACACATACACAAAGGGAGTTTACTCATGGTTTCAATACTTAATAGTAAAACAATCACTTATGAACAACTGGCAAAGACAATTGATCATTCCTTGCTCAAACCGCAATTGACCCGAGACGATGTCATCGCTGGTTGCAAACTCGCAGCCAAATACCATACCGCGACAGTTTGCGTCAAGCCTTGCGATGTAAAATTATCAGTCGAACAGCTTAAGGACTCGGACGTCAAAGTCGGTACAGTGATTGGATTTCCTCATGGCGCTAACAAGACCGAGACCAAAGTTGCAGAAGCAAAGGCAGCCTTGGCTGACGGCGCAGTCGAGTTAGATACGGTGATAAATATTGGTGCTTTGCGCTCAGGCGATGCTGATTATGTCCGAGATGATATTCATGCGGTCGTTGAAGCCGCTAATGGCAAAGCCATCGTGAAAGTTATCTTAGAAAATGCGTATTTGACGGATGAAGAAAAAGTCCTGGCTTGTCACCTGGCAGAAGAAGCAGGCGCTGATTTCGTTAAAACTTCTACGGGCTTTGCACCAAGCGGCGCAACCATAGAAGACCTCAAATTAATGCGCGCATCTGTCAGTCCTAAAGTTCAGGTCAAAGCCGCTGGTGGTGTGCGTAGCCTTGAGGCGATTCTAAAAGTGATTGATGTTGGTGCAACCCGAGTTGGTGCAACTGCAACCGCAAAAATATTGGATGAATTCAAAAAACAACACAACATAACATAACCAGGAAGGAGGCGTAAGATGAGTGACTTGAAAGTTGGCGTCGTTGGTGCTGGCTTTATTGGACCCGCACACATTGAAGGATTACGCCGGCACGGAATCGAAATCCTTGGAATTTGTGATATTACTCCCGAGCGCGCGCAGGAAAGGGCAAGCGCTTTACATTTGAAGGCATACGAATCTTTTGACAAGATGATCGCTGACCCAAGGATCAATGTTGTACATATCACCACACCAAATTATTTACACTATCAACAGGCGAAAGCGGCATTACTGGCAGGAAAACATGTCGTCTGTGAGAAACCCCTGGCAACGAACACAAAAGAATCTGCTGAATTGGTTGCTCTCGCCAAAGAGAAAAATCTCGTTGGCACAGTAAACTTCAACATCCGCTTTTATCCTCTCTCCCAACAAGCCCGAGCCATGGTGCAAGCAAAAGACCTGGGCGACATTTATATTGTCCAAGGTTCATATCTGCAAGATTGGCTCCTCTTTCCAACAGATTGGAATTGGCGCCTAGAGCCCGAACTCGGCGGTGAAATGCGAGCGGTAGCCGATATTGGTTCTCACTGGCTTGATTTGGTTACATTCATCACCGGGCTTAAGGTTAAATCTGTGTTTGCAGATTTCCAAACATTTTTACCCATTCGCAAGAAACCAACTACGCCACTGGATACATTTGGAAGCAAACTAGAAACCCCCATCGAATATATCGAGCAGCCAATCCACACAGAAGATTACGCGACAGTTTTACTCCACTTCGACAATGGCGCTCGAGGCGTGCTCACAGTATCGCAAATAAGCGCCGGACGCAAGAACCGCCTGTATTATGAAATCGACGGCTCGAAATCCGCGCTTGCGTGGAACTCTGAAAGACCCAACGAATTATGGGTTGGGCACCGAGAACGCCCTAATGAACAATTGCTCAAAGACCCCTCCCTACTCGCTCCACAAGCCCGGCAATATGCTTCTTATCCAGGCGGGCACAACGAGGGTTTCCCTGATACATTCAAACAACTATTCCTTTCTGTTTACCGCTATATTGAAGCAGGAGATTATACAGCCAAACCCGACTTTGCCACCTTCGAAGATGGGCATGAAGAATTAGTTCTTGGTGAAGCGATTTTACAATCCTTTAAAGAAAACCGTTGGATTGATATTTAAGAACTACTGATTAAATCAACCACTTAACAAAAAAGGTTAAAACATCAAAAGTAATTTTGGAGGTCATATCATGAAATTAGGAATTATGAGTGCAGCCTTTCCGCAACTTTCCCTTGAAGAATTATCCACCTGGGCATCAGAAAGCGGATTCGAAACCCTGGAAATCGCATGTTGGCCTGCTGGGGAGAAGAAAGACAGAAAGTACGGTGGTGTAGTCCACATCGATGTCGATGCACTTACCCCGGCTAAAGCCAAAGAGATTAATAACAATCTCGCTAAGAAAGGTCTGGATATTTCAGCCCTTGGTTACTATCCAAATCCTCTACATCCCGACCCTGCACATCGCGAACATGTTGTCAATCACCTTAAAAAAGTAATCGCGGGCGCAGAAATGCTCGGTGTTGGTGTTGTCGGCACATTTGTCGGCAGATCCTGGAATCCGGAAATGTCTGGACGCGATTGGAAAAAAGACCTCGACTACAATTTCGAGGAATTCAAAAAAGTCTGGCCGGATTTGGTTAAATACGCTGCAACACATCATGTAAAAATCGGCATTGAACACTGCCCCATGCTCTGGGCAGATACATGGCCCGGAGGGTCGAATCTACCACATTCTCCCGCGCTATTAAAGCGCATGTTCGATATCGTCCCGGATGATAATTTCGGTTTGACATTGGACCCATCCCATTTGATCTGGCAGCAAATCGACTATCTCCGCTTTATCAAGGAATTTGGCAAGCGGATTTTCCACGTTCACGCCAAAGACATGGACATTGATCAGGATATGTTCTACGAAGATGGCATCTTGGGGTGCGGTTTTCGATGGCAAATTCCACGGCTTCCTGGCCAAGGTCTTGTAGATTGGCAGAAACTGACCGCTGCTCTATATAGTGTTGGGTATGATTTTGAAATGTGCATCGAGCACGAAGATGCAAACTGGGAAGGCAGCGAAGAACTGGTCAAACGAGGCTTTTACTTGGCTCGAGACGCGTTAAAGACCTATTGCAAATAATGGACAACATGTATATCGGCGTTGATTTAGGCGGCACACACTTACGTGCAGCCATCGTAAATACGGAAACAGGGAAACTCACGGGTTTAAAACAAATCCCTACGCTTGCCCGCGAAGGTCACGACGCAGTAATCGCTCGGATGGCAATACTGATCGAAGACGTAATTCACGAGCAACAAATAGATAAAACCGACATAGGCGGAATTGGCATTGGAGTCCCCGGTGTTTTGGACCTAGAAAGAGGTATAGTCCTTTTTCTTCCAAATCTTGCGGGGACTTGGCCTAATGTTCCACTCAAGAAGATCATCGAAGAAAAGGTCGGAATACCTACTTCGTTACTGAATGACGCACGCTCTATGACCTTTGGGGAATGGAAATTCGGCGCAGGTCAGGGCGTGGATACAATTGCTTGCTTTGCCATCGGTACAGGCATCGGCGGAGGATTAGTGATTAACGGTAAACTGCACTTGGGGATTGGTGGCACAGGCGGCGAGTTGGGTCATCAAATTATCGACTTCAATGGACCCCCTTGCGGGTGTGGCAGTCATGGATGTTTAGAGGCATTCGCCTCTGGACCTGCCATTGCTGCCATGGGTGTCAAAGCCGTGCTCCAAGGCTTAACCACCAGCATTGGTGAAATCGTGGATTATGATTTAAACAAGATTACCCCGAAAATCATTTATCAAGCAGCAATGGAAGGCGATGAAATCGCTCACAATATTTTCGAAAAAGCAGGGTTTTACATCGGGATCGCAGTCGCTAATATCATGGTCACAATTGGGCCTCGTAAAGTTGTCATTGGCGGCGGTGTTGCGCAAGCCGGCGACCTGTTACTCGAGCCTATCCGGCGAACAGCGTACGAGCGGGTCTTCGTAATGCCAAGAGAACAGGTTGAGATCGTCCCTGCAGCCTTAGGACCATATGCGGGTCTCGTAGGGGCTGCTTTATGGGCAAGAGAACAACAAAGTATTTCTACGGATGGAGCAACCAATTAAGAAAAACACTATAACGAACTACTAACCCATTTTCTAAATATACAAATTTGTTCAAGCAATACTAGTTCCCAAGGAGAAATATTGTCTTGAATTTTAATGCCGATAACATCTGGATGGAAAAAAATGGACATCCGCTCGCGAAAATTAATATCGATGAACCTCGAAAAGAGCATCGTTTTTGACAAGAAAACAGGAGGACGTATATTATAGGAAACAGTTTTAATATTTACCAATGGTACTTTAAACTCCTTGAAACTGTTCATTAGGCTTAATTATTGGATCTCCCACAAACACCAACCAGCAGTCTCAACTTAATTGAAAAATCATTATAAGGATAAAAAATGACGAAAAAAGAAAAGGAACCTACTGATATCATATTTGAAAAAATGCATCGTTTTGATGGTCAAGTGGCTTTGGTCGCGGGTGGTTGTGGTGGAATTGGTTCCGCAATATCACATGGTCTCTGTCATCTTGGGGCTACAGTCATTGTTGCGGATCAACGGGAGGAAGACGCTCAAAACTTCGTCGATAGCCTAAAGGAATTAGGTTATCAGGCTTACGCTATTGGATTCGACATCACAGACCCTGAAAGCGTAAAAATGATGGTTGAAAAAAGCGTTCAATTCGCCGGAAAAATCGATATTCTCGTGAATTGCGTTGGCATGCATATCGAAAAGCCCGCTGAAGACTATGACATCAAGGACTGGGACCTGGTCAATAGCGTAAATCTGCGAGGCGCATTCTTGCTTTCTCAAGCGGTTGCCCGCAAGCAGATTGATCAGAAAAATGGCGGAAAACACATCCACATCTCTTCCGTACGCAGTGTGCTTGGCATTCATCGAGGTTACATTTCTTACGTTACCACTAAAGGCGGCATGAATATGATGGTCAAGCAACTAGCGACTGAATGGGCAAAATATCATATCAATGTCAATGCGATTGCGCCAACTTTCATTCGTACCGAACTTGTCAAACATTATCTGGAAGACGAAACGTTTTACAATGCCTTGGTCAACCGCATTCCATTAGGTCGTGTAGGAGAACCGGTGGATGTTGCAGGCGCAGCATTATTCCTTGCTTCTTCCGCAGCCAATTTTATTACTGGGCATATCTTAATGGTAGATGGCGGTGTAACCGCTACCCAGTAAATCCATACAAACGATAACAAATAAGAATGACTTATGAGGAAAACAACGTGAAACATATTGAACAAATCAAATCAGGACCCGCGAATGTCCGCATAGATGTAGAAACCAATAAGCCCATGGATTGGGTACTGGACGACACAACCTTCCTCGATTATCGTCTCGGAACCGTAGCGCGCACAAAAGAGATCACAAAATCAGCAACGGATATATTCTGGGATCGAACAGTAGATCGCAAAACGATCACCTGGATGGACAATTATCTGACCCTCACGGGAAATTGGGAACAAGGGGAGTTACAGAAAATCCTTGTCGCACTTACCGCAAGGCGTATGGAGGAAAACGGGGTTTACTTGTTCCATTCCTCTGCAATCCGTTATCGGGATAAATCCATCCTGTTCATTACTGGTGAGGGGAACAGCGGTAAGACAATGTCCGAAATTGAAGCAAGGCGGAGAGGTGGGGCATTTATATCCACAGAGACAACAGTTGTAGATGCTAAAACCCACCTAGTTATCGCTGGCAGCAAGGCTGTATTCCTTATCACAAGAGCCAAGGGCACAGAAAGATCTGACAAACCATCTCA
>DUEG01000058.1 GCA_011176615.1 Anaerolineae bacterium
CTGAGTACGAACCATAGTGGACGATCTTGCGTTGTGGCGAAAACCTTTTTAGCGCGAGACAATGCTTCCCGTTTTTCCGGACGAGAGAAGAACCCAGGCGCTTTTTTGTTGGTCAAATACGTGGAGACGCCTGTCGGCGTTCCATCGCTATGTTCAATGGCTTCTTTGATAATTTCTTTGAGGAATTGGAAGTAAAGTGTTTGTTTCATATGTTTAGAGGGGCGAAATATTTTTGGTTTTGCTGATGGTTACCTAAGATATTGTTAGTATTACTATCTATACTTGGCTTAAATTTACAGAAAACTATACTAAGATGATTTTACAGTATTTCCTCTCAGAGGTGGATTAAAATTTTTATTTCTTTATGCACAAATGGCAGTGCAATCAACGCGCCGATGATGAGAATTCCTCCTGTGATGGAGGCGCTTAAAATGGGTGATGATTTCCCGATAGGGAGGATCCTTAAAAGTGTAAAAACCACACCGCCACTGATGATTGTGCCAATTCCAGCCCGGGGAATTGTATCTCCAGTCTTTAGGATGCCCGGAAATTTACGGTTTAAGAGAAACAAAAGTAGGAGTGCCTCCAGGGTAAAAGAAAGGGAATTTGCTAGTGCGATCCCGTTTTGTTGCCATAACCTGGAAAATAGAATGGCGAAGAAGATATAACCGATTGCGTTTAAAAATGCAGCCAAGAGCGGGGTGAGGGCGTCTTGTTTGGCGTAGAAAGAACGAGAAGCAAGTTCTAATAATGTGTGACTTGTCAGACCAAGAAGGTAAAATCGAGTCACCCAGACAACCATGTCTGTACCAGCCTGGTCAAATCCAAGCACCCAGACCATCGGTCTTAAACCGATTGCCAGGAGTACTGCTATCGGAATCGTTAACGCAAGTAGAGTTTTGATGGCGGTATTGATAGTTTCTTGATAGGCGCCTTGTTCACCTTTGGCAAAGAACTCCGCAAGTGTTGGAAGTAGTACGATTGCTAGGGCAGATCCGATGAGTGTTTCTGGAACCTGCATAATAAACCAGCCATAGTTAAGAGCCGTAATTGCTCCTTCCCCTAAGTGGGAGGCAAGATTATCCCGCGTGATGAAAAAAATTTGGACGAAGAACATCGTGGCGACACGCGGACCCATTAAATACAGAACTTTTCTTACGCCAGAATCCCTAAGATTGATTACTGGAACCCAGACGAATTGATAATGAATTAAACCGGGAATTTGGATAAGTAAATGTAGGCTTGCGCCAAGAATAACACCATAGACCAGCCCATGAATACCTAAACCTAAGGAGGGAAATGTTATTGACCCTAAAGAAAAACCTGTATGGGGAGCGAGTATTGTGATTCCAAATATCTGTCCGATATTATATAACGCAGGTGCCATCGCAGGTAAAGTGAAATGTTGGTTGGCTTGTAAACCAGCCATAACGAGCCCGCTGATTGAAAAGATCAAAATGGCAATTAGATCAAGACGCATTAACTCTATCGTGAGAATTTGTTGAGATGGAGAAAAACCGGGCGCGATAATATAAGTGACCAGAGGATTAGCGAAAGCCATGATCAAAACAGAAAGACCTGCAGTGAATAGGAAAGCGAGATTAAGGATTCGCGCAAATAGTTCCCATGCGGCTGGTCTTCCCTTTTTCTTTAAGTATTCAGAAAGCACGGGAATTAAAGCGACCCCTAGTGCTCCTCCTGATATCAAGGCTGAAAGTAAATCGGGGATGTTATTAGCCGCATTAAAAACATCAATCTTGTGCGTCAAACCAAATTCATGCGCGATCAGAATCTGACGAACAAGCCCAAGGACTTTATCGATTCCAAAGAAAAAAGCAATGATAAGTGAGGAACGGGCAATGTGTTTCATTGAAGTTTTTTTTAGGTATTGCGTCAGAGATAGTATAGCATGAGAATTAGCAATCCATAAACTCTCAATACAGATGAGGGATTTAAAAAGCAGTATTGATGGAAAAGATGCAGGTGTGCGGGTATGGTTGCGTAAAAGAACTACTTGCGGTAGAATAATTTCGAATTGCCCTCGTAGCTCAGTGGATAGAGCACTTGGTTGCGGACTAAGGGGCCGCGCGTTCGAATCGCGCCGAGGGCGCTGTTAGAGAGCGGGAAATCCGCTCTTTTTTGTTTTAAGTAGGTTTATGGTGGTGTAACTAAAATCGGATTAGAGGGTTAAAAATGTAGAGACAGGGGTGTTGAACTCTATGCATTGAATCGATTATTCTATCGAAGGAGGCATATATATGTCGCATAAAGTTGCAATCGTTACGGATAGTACAGCATACTTACCTCAGGATCTCATTGATCATTATCGTATTCGTGTTACGCCACTTGTATTAATTTGGGGAAAAGAAATATTTAAGGATGGTATTGACATTCTTCCTACGGAATTCTACCATCGTTTGCAAAATGCCAAGATCATACCTACTACATCCCAACCCCCTGTTCAGAATTTCAAAGCAATTTTTACTCAATTATTAAATGAAGATTATGATGTGCTGACAATATTGATCTCAGATAAATTGTCAGGCACATTGGATTCAGCATACCAAGCAGCAAAAGGATTGCCAGAAGATCGGATTAGAATTCTGGATTCCTATACAACATCAATGGCAATGGGTTTCCAAGTAATTATGGCAGCGCGTGCAGCGGAAGATGGGAAGGATTTAAACGAATGTCTGAAAGTTGCTGAAGAGACGCGCGACAACACCGGTGTTGTCTTCGTTGTAGACACTTTAGAGTTTCTCCATAGGGGCGGGAGGATTGGGGGAGGAGCGCGGTTTTTGGGAACAGCATTGAAATTAAAACCTATTTTAGAAGTGGTTGGAGGTAGGGTCGAAGCGGTTGAGCGAGTAAGAACAAAAAATAAAGCCAATAATCGATTGCTGGAGATTATTGAAGAACGGACAAGGGGAAAATCACCTGTTCGCTTGGCTGGTTTGCATGCCAACGCAATGGAAGACGCCCAAGTTCTTCTTGAAAGGGCGAAAAAACGGACGAATGCAGTCGAAACATTCTTCTCGAAAGTTAGCCCTGTCATAGGTACACATACTGGGCCGGGTACTATAGGGCTTGCTTATATGACAGGATAAGGTCTTTCTAATCAGTTTGGAAGATAAAAGGTGATGAACTCCTGCTAGAATTTCGAGCGGGAGTTTTGACGTACATCACGAAACGTGGTACGCTTATCCGCTTTGGTAATAATTGTTATCTTAATGGTATTTTTAACGGCGTGACTAATGTACAGGGATTGACATCAATAAAACAGATGATTCGGGATTAGAATCAGAGACTTGGAATTAAATGCACTTTGAATGTTAAATGAGGAATTAAATGGATATATTTTTTACAAACCCAAACGATATACCATTGCCTCCAAACGAGGTAAAGATTAGAGCGCTGAGAGCGGAACCTTATCCTGATAAAAAACGGATCCGAATTTATCTTGAAGTTACCCCTTTTCAGAAAAGACCTTTTGGGGAACTGGTTATTTCTGATGAAGATGGCATACAAGTTGCTATAGCAAATATTATTGAACCAATGTCCAATCGAATAGAAGTTGTTTTACACATTCGAAAAGAAAATCCTGTCGGTAAATATACTCTTAAAGCAACCATTTCTTTTGCGGATGAGATGGAAGAAGGACAAAGGAATGCAGAAAAAATAGTCCGACCAGAATTCTATACGGTTGATACAATGGAAACAAGTTTTGAAATAGTTGAATAGTGATTTTTATTGGACTGACATGAAACAATCAGTCTTAAGGCTTGATTGTTTGATTGTTGGATTAACGCATAAATCTCATGATAGATACACTTCCACCGGATTTTTTAATGAGAATGAAGCAGATGCTTGGGGATGAATACCCAGCATTCTTGAATATCTATAGGCAATTTCCTACAATTGGGATACGGGTAAATCGCTTAAAAATCACACCTGATGAGTTGCTTTCTTTGTTGCCGTATGACTTGAAACCAATTCCTTGGACTGAGGATGGCTTTTTGGTTTCGGGAGATTTACGACCAGGGAAAAATCCTTATTACGCGGCTGGTTTGTATTATGTGCAGGACCCTTCCGCGATGGCTGTTAGTGTTCTAATGAATCCTCAGCCAGGAGAAAGAATCCTGGACTTATCCGCTGCGCCTGGAGGGAAAAGCACACATATTGCTTCTATAATGAGAAACCGGGGAATCTTAGTTGCGAATGATACTAACCCAGCACGTGTTAAAAGTCTGGCTAAGAATATCGAGAGATGGGGGGCGAAAAATGTTGTCATTACCAATGAAACTCCAAAAAGATTATCAGAGAAATTTGGGGTATTTTTCGATAAGGTATTGGTAGACGCTCTTTGTTCTGGAGAAGGAACATTTCGGAAAGATTCCGTTGCGAGGAGAAAATGGTCACCAGAATTTGTAGAAAGATGTTCGCTCCGCCAAGATGGAATTCTGCATCATGCAGCAAAATTAGTGCGTCTTGGTGGGGTGTTGGTTTACGCAACTTGTACTTTTGCTCCTCAGGAGAATGAGGGGTCTGTTTTAAGATTTTTGGATAATCACCCAAATTTTCGGTTGCTTGAAGCACCGCAGTTTGATGGTTTTGATTCTGGAAAGCCAGAATGGATAAACAAGAGCAAGGGTTCAGATGTGGTGAAGGATTGTGTGCGATTGTGGCCTCATCGATTCTCTGGAGAAGGGCATTTTATTGCTTTGATGAAAAAGGTTGAATTGCAAGAAATCGAACCGGTTTTAGTGAGCGAGGAGCATGACGAAAAGTATCCCACAGAGGAGCGCACGTTGTTTGAGTCATTTGTATCAGAGGCATGTTTAAGTAGTGCTTTTTCTGAGATGAAGATGTCTCTTAAGGGCACTTATCTGTATGGAATTCCTGAAGGATTACCAGATATAAGAGGCTTGCGAGTAGTTCATTGGGGGTGGTGGTTGGGCACAATGAGAAAAAAGCGCTTTGTTCCTTCTCATGCGCTTGCAATGGGGTTAGACCCAAAAGACGTTAAAAGTGTTATTCCTTTGTCTTTGTCGAACCCCGATACTTTAAGGTTTTTGCGGGGAGAGGTATTGCCATCAAAAGGAAGAGACGGGTGGACTCTTGTAACCCTTGATGGGTACCCTTTGGGGTGGGGTAAACGGGTTAATGGAAGATTGAAGAGCCATACACCAAAATGGCTGCGTTGGATATAATGGTATTGGGATTATTATTGTTTTGGGTGAGATCATTAAGTGGATGAAGGGCGTTCCGGATAGTCTTCAGAAGGATATTATGGTTATGAATGCAGGCAAACAATTTGATGAATGAGACCGATACTCATCCAAAAGAGAATAGGCAAAAGTCATCTCTGAAACGAAGGGTGTCTTTGTCTCGGAGTAGTTTGTTTCTCTTACTTACAATCAATCTGATATTATTAATAACTATTAGTTGGATAATCTTCGGTAAGCAAATTCAATTGCCTATCGTTTTTACTTCGCAGATGGCTAAACTATCAAGCATCACGCCGACATATACGCCCACTTTGAATCTTCAAACATTAACACTTTCGCCAACTTCAACGGTTGAAATAACCGAAACGCCTTCCGTGAATGCACAAGCAACAGCCATAGATTGGAAATATGGAGTCGTTTTTCTTTCAATTCGAGAAGGAGCATATGCTCATATCTTTGCTTACCAACCGAATGCGGGAGGGGAAGACCTTTTTTTGCCTCTTACTCGTTTAACTAATGGCGAGTGGAATGATATTACCCCTGTTGTGAGCCCAGATGGAAAATCGATTATTTTTGCTTCAAATCGAGACGGATTTTGGGGTCTTTATCGTCTAGATTTAAGTACAGGTGAAGTTTCAGGTTTGGTAAAGTCGAATACATACAATGCTTCCCCCTCAATATCTCCTGATGGGAATTGGGTAGTATATGAGAGTTATTTGGAAGAAAATTTAGAGATCTTAATTTCCAGTATTAATGGTGAAGAAGAACCTATACGTTTGACTCATCATGCTGCTGCAGATTACGAGCCTTCCTGGTCCCCACAGGGAAGAAAAATAGCATTTGTCTCGACAAGGAACGGGAAAAGTGAAGTTTGGGTAGCAGATCTTGATCGACCTGATAATGACCGATTTACAATGATAAGTCAACCGGAGAACGCTTTTGCAAGCCATCCGGTTTGGTCTCCAGATGGTCATTATTTAGCCTGGGCGGGTATTGATGAATATGGCTATCATCAGATTTATGTTTGGGATCAGGATAATCATCAAACAAAGCCTCGAGCGATTGGTAGTGGAGATTATCCAATCTGGAGCCCGGATGGGAAGACAATCATTGCGGTATTGCAAACACCTCAGAGTTACAAAATAACTGCATATCGCTTTGATATACCTGGTTTGATTTTACTTCCGCTCTTGCCCTTACCTGGTAGCGTTCAGGGAATTACATGGGGTGAAGTGAGTTTTTCGCCTAATCTGTTCGAAACGCGTTTGATAACACCAACACCTCTGTGGCTGCCTCGCATTTTGTCTGGTGTATCGCTTCCTGGTGGAAGACAACAAATTGTTTCCTTGATTGATGTGGAAGCCCCGCATCCCCAGTTACTTGACGAAGTCGATGAAGCATTCATTGCATTAAGAAAACAATTGATTGAGGAATCCGGATGGGACTTGCTCTCCACACTAGAGAATGCTTATATCCCTTTGACAGTCTCTCTTGAACCAGGTATGAGAGAGGATTGGTTATATACGGGTCGTGCCTTTAGGTTTACACCGTTACCGATCAATGCAGGATGGATGGTGGTTGGTCGGGAGGATTTCGGTTCAGAAACGTATTGGCGAGTTTATATCCGCACAAGATATCAGGATGGAAGTCAAGGGCAGCCATTGCATATGATTCCCTGGAATTTTGATGCTCGTTATCAAATTAATCCCAAGGCGTATGAAGGGGGGGGAATGTACTCTCAATTTGTACCTAAGGGTTACTGGATTGATCTAACGGATTTAGCCAATCAATATAATTGGGAACGTCTTCCTGCTCTGTCAACTTGGCGTTCTTCTTATTCCTCTGCCCGATTCAATGAATTTGTCCTACGAGCAGGGCTGGATTGGGAGACAGCGATCTTGGAAATTTATCCTCCTGAAGTACTGCTGACCCCTACACCTATCCCAACACCAACAGTCACAGTCACACCTAAACCGAGGTGGCATCAGTCACCAACGCCTACAAGCACTGAAACATCCACACCAACGGTTTTCCCAACAAAAACACCTTCTCTTACCATGACACCCTTTCCATGAGAGACGCACATAAAGTTAGAATCATGCGAATAATGTTATTGATGAGATGGCTCATTGTATTGGTATTAATGTCAGGATTGATTGTGGCTTGTCAGAAGCAATCAATCATAAACGCCACTCAAACAGGGATGCCTCCTATGGCGTCATCAATAACTTTTACCCCTCAAATAACCCAAACAAATACAGACAATTTGTTCATTGTGCCTACTGATGTGTTGGTTGAAATTTCTGATGGAATCACACCAACTCCCGAATTGGGTGTGGACCAACCATCTGCGGCACCTGACCCTCTTCGTTTTGTTTTTCCAGAGAGTGGGCAAGAGCCTGTGTCGGCTTGGAGACCGCCACTCTACGATGTTCCCTGGGTACCAACGCCATACGATCATTTTTATTTTACAAGACCGATTGCTGCAAACGAAGTCAATTGGCCATTAGCAGATTATCGTTACGGAGCCGTGTTTTTTGATAATGTTGTTCATACTGGTGTAGATATAGATGCACCCAAAGGAACTCCTGTGATTGCCGCAGGAGATGGAAAAATCGTATGGGCAGGCTACGGGCTTTATGGTGGAGACACCAATGACCTATCTGATCCGTATGGGAAAGCGGTTGTTATTCGCCATGACTTTGGATATCAGAATCAACAATTATTCACTGTATATGGACATCTCGACCGCATAGATGTATTACGTGGACAGCATGTGAAATTAGGTCAGCAATTAGGAAAAGTTGGAGAGACTGGAAAGGTTACGGGTCCCCACCTTCATTTTGAAGTTCGTGTGGGCGAAAGCAATTTTTTCAAAACATTGAATCCAGAATTGTGGCTTGTTCCTCCTCAAGGGTGGGGGGTATTAGCCATGCGCATTATGGGAACTGGAGGGCAACCTTTATATTTCAAGAAAATCTTTGTTCAGAACATAGAAAGTGATCATATATGGCGTGCTCGTTCTTACGCCGAAGGTCCTGTTAATTCTGATCCGTACTACCAAGAAAATCTGGTAATCAGCGATTTGCCCGCGGGGAAATATGTCACTAGTACTTCTTATGCCGGGCGACTTTATGAGATTGATTTTGAGGTTTTTCCAGGTAGAGTAACCTACCTGAGTTTTAAAGGTAGAAATGGATTTTCATCGGAACTGCCACCGCCTTTGGGTGTCGATTTTCAGCCGTAAGGTTCCAGGAATCCCTTGACAATCAGAACATTTGTGCTAAACTCTTTGTATATCAAAATATTGTTCTTTCTTCTCGCTAATGAACCTTACCGTCATAATTCTGTTTATGCTCATCTCTGAAGGGATTAAACTTAGTGTAAATTGTGATGAAGAAAGCGAAACGATAAATTATTTGGGCTTGAATTTATTGCCAAATACACAGAAATTAAATCGAGTCGTATACTCTTAATAAGATGTTAAAGAGAATTTGGTGATATTTATTAGAGATTGGAGAAATTATTATGACTGAGGATGCTCTCGAAAAACTTGAACGCGCTCGACAAGAGGCGTTAAATAAAACGCTTAATGATTTAACAAAAAGGTATGGAGAAGGGACAATCATGCGGCTTGGTGAAGCGCATCATTTAGCAATAGAAGCGATTCCAACAGGTTCTCTTTCCCTGGATATAGCCTTGGGGATCGGAGGAATACCACGCGGTCGCGTTTCTGAAATTTATGGTCCTGAATCTTCCGGAAAAACCACGATTGCTCAACACATAG
>DUEG01000059.1 GCA_011176615.1 Anaerolineae bacterium
GGTGCGTATCATCTGCTCTGCGCTGATGGTTACGGCGTATAGGGAATGAAGTGAAGATACACTTCTTTGTAAACATTGTTATCTTTATCCGCAATTCTGAGACAAAAAGTTTGGGCATCATCGCGCTTTTGGTCTAGCCACTCGTGAGGAAAACTCGCTTGAAGAATACCGCTGACACCAGAAATCACCCCAGAAAGCACAATTGCTTCTTGATCATTGCAAAAACCGTTTTCTTGACAGGGAAAGAGCTCGATTAACAGATTCTTTGATAAGGTTCGCAATTCATCTGTACCTGTAATACCCGTTGCAGTTGCAAAGTTGTATTCAAAATGCAATCTATAAAAACCGCCTCGGGGTTCTTGTACCGTAATCGCGCCCTCGTTCGTTAAAAATACCGGGGATATATTATTACTTAATAGATTTGGGAAACCAATGATTAGTCCTTCATTCACATAATCCGGATAGCCATCAGGAAAAGATTTTTGAGAATTACCCTGGTATTGACTATTCAGACCATGCTGTATATAAAATTCATCTTGAAGGAAAACTTCATCGGCATCATCAACAATCTGGTACATAAAACCGCGAGAATCGCCAAATCTAGTTAGGATATCATCCAAAGGTACTTTTACACTGAACTCATATCGTCCATCTGCTTCTTTTGGTTCGTCAAGCACAAGAGCGTTTTGAGTAGAATCGTCCTCATCTGCTCTGCGCCGATAAATATAAACCTGCCAGCCTGAACTCAAGACACCTTTGTAGAATGGACGTGCAACTTTCGGATATAAATCTACTGCTATTGAAACATACTCATCGCCAATATACATACGTCCAGAAACATCTAATTCCAAAGTTGATATATCCAGTGTTGAAGTTGGTGTTGGTGTCAGGATACGAACAGCAGGTGTTGCCGTGTTGTACTTCGGAGGAAAACTGTTTTTCGCCGCATAAAACGCCAATCCAAAATGTTCTTCGGCTTGCTGAATGATATTCTTCTCTATCGCCTCATAAGGAATAGGCGGTGAATGGAAAATCAGGGGCAGAAGTTCTTCAGGGAAAATTTCACGAATACTTGACCCCCATTCCCCGGGCACAGGTGTTTGAACTTCAACCCTCCAGCCATTTTCCTTTTTTTCCATGATTACCACTGCCGGAATATCGCCTCCTCCTCCTTCCTTCAATTCCCCACGATCAACATAAAATACGCGATTTTCAACAAATAAAAAGGCTTTAATGACGCCGTCCTCTGTTTCTTCCGGGGGCTTCAGCAAAATATACGAGAAAAAACGCTTTCCCCTGTATGCTGTGGGAGAGAGCCGCTTCTCCAACGCGAGTTGAATAACATTGGCTATTTCCTCGTCTATGTCAGACGGTAAAAGATACCTGTCTCGTCGGCTATCCGCTTGAGTTGTCATTGTTAAAAATAATACCGTAGGGAGAACTGTTCCTGAAGGCGATACACGAACTGTATTACTGGGGGTGACCACTACTGTATTTAACACCATGTTTGTATTAGCAAGATGGTGATCTTCTATATTCTGGGTGCATCCCGCCATGATGAGAACCATGAAAAAGAGCACAACAAAGAACTTTTTGTTCAAGTCAAAGTTTTTGTTCATACGGTTCTTACGATCAGTTCATACAATACTCACATATTGCGGCATAACGAAGGCTTATGCTGAATTAACTCTTCATCAACCCATATATGCAGTAAATGTTTTTCCGCATAACCCTACTGAAAATAATCCAAAACAAGAAATAAATCGCGATAAAAAGTCACCAGAGTTTCTTTAATTGAAAACATGCTGATATTACTATAACCCATTTCTTATCCAATCGCAATGGATATGGTGCAACATCCTTTTCCACAATCAGCGGCACCCGGCTTAAATGGGATTTCCCGAAATCAAGACTTTTCTTGCCTATCCATTTTGCTTTCCAAGCAAGAAGTTCAACAATTGCTCGCCAATCTGATAGGGATACAAGCCGTCGATGCCCGGCTGTTGTATGGAAACGGGCTGAGCCTTTCGAAAGCATTATCTTGTATCTTTTGGCTAGTTTTTCACAAGCCAAGGTTGGTCCAAAATCTGCATAGTGCTTGTGTAAAAGGGTTATCGCTTAAAAAGAGGACATTTTAACTTTGCCTTGATATTGCTAGAATAGGACATTACTACTTTGCCCTAACAAAAACCGAATTTCGGTGTTAGCAAAACTTGAAAAGTGGACTCTTGTAAAGATCAAAAGTGGACTCGAAAACCACTAAGAGGTAAGGAAAATGAATGAACCAATTTATCATGCCACCAAATACGGATGTACATAAGTTGCCTGATTTCGTCAGGAGCTAAATGGACATCGACATATTCACGCAGGGGCACATTGGGCACTTCGATCTGGTGCTTGAACAAGGAAATGCGTCGGTAAGCATTGACCATCCGGGAGGTACGGAAGCAGAACACATCTTTGGGCGAGAGATAAGGTTTGGGAATCGTAAACTTGCGAAAAAGGCTATTGCCTTCTTTACTGGCATTATGGAAGCGGATATTGGGGATTTCGCCTGTGGTGGAATGAACCTGGTGGTTGTTATAGCGGTTGACTTCGGCTTTCAGTACACTGCGCACTTCTTCAATCGTAGACAAGTTTTCGTAGACGCAGGTACGCACAATGCGATCTTGGAGCCAACGATAGGGTCTTTCGATTTTACCCTTAGCCTGCGGAGAGAGGGCATGGACTACATCTATACCCAACAGGCGCATCATCTTGCGCCATTGGGTATCCACATCATCAGTTTCCAGGACGTGCTTGCGCCAGAAGCTATCTCTTCCTTGCACAAAGCGAAATACTCGCAGAGAGTCAACATAATAGCGTAAAGGCAATCCATAGGACTGGATCAGGGTCTGGACAGCCTGTATATGCGTCCAGGTAGTCTCCTTTAGAAAGAAATCAGCAAATAACAGTTTACGGCTGTAATCATCAATGGAAGTAACCAAATACCATTTCTTATTTGCAAAGGGAGACCACTGGTGTAAGGAAGAATCGTGTTGGATAAGCGCTCCGATTGAGGCGGTCACTACTTCCCGATCATGGGTCTTGCGTTTCTTGCGTGGCTTGTAGCAGTCCATCTGCTTGGCCCGTTTGATGATCGTGGTCACCGATACGGATATCCCTTTGGCTGCCAGATGATCTCTGATGGCCGTATAGTTGTAGCCGGAGATCGGTAAGTTTGGATCTTCAACGATTTTTTTCTCTTGCAACAACGCCTGTGCTATCTTTGCCTCCACACCGGCAGAAAGCCTGGCTGGTGTAGCCCGCTGATAGGCAATACTTAGTCCCGCTGGATCTCTGCGATAGTCCTTGAGCAACACAAAGAAGCGGGAACGGCCGATGCCTAACAAATCTTGCACCTCCTCTCGGCTTAGTTGGCCTTGATCGTAGCTTTGCATTAGTAACCGGACTTGCTCATCAGTAAAACGTTTATGGATTTGACCCATGGCATCCTCCTTTGATAATCGGAGAAATTTACCATGGCAATGAGAATTTGGTTTATCTTAATGAGTCCACTTTTCAACTGGATAGAGTCCAGTTTTCAAGTTTAAACAGTCCACTTTTCAAGTTTGGATGACAAAAAACCGAATTTCGGTTGACACCAATTGCTAACTTCGTTATAATTACAAAGCCCTAGCAAAGATGCGCTGGGGCTTATATATGAAGTTGTCTAAATCAAATCCCCCATCTTCCCCGCAACACTGCGGTCCCAAGTTTTCAGATACGCGGTGTATGTGGCGAAGTGAAGGTTGGAGGCACGTAAAATGCACTATGCAATTATTCAAAGCGGTGGTAAACAATATAAAGCAATACCTGGTGATGTGATTGATGTTGACCACCTTCCGGATAAAGAAGGTAAGAATATCACCTTGAAACAGGTCTTACTCGTTGCAAATGACGATGAAATCCTGGTAGGTACACCAACAGTCAAAGGGGCAAGTGTCAAGGCGAAGGTACTAGAACATTACAGGGGACGCAAAATTTTAGTTTTCAAATATATTCCAAGAGAAAACTATCGGCGAAGAAAAGGCCATCGTCAAACCTATACTCGTTTGCAAATTAACAAAATTACCGTAAAAAGCAAGGAGTGAGTCATGTCACATAAAAAAGGTGGCGGTTCAAGCTATAATGGAAGAGATAGCGAATCAAAGCGATTGGGTGTTAAAAAATTCGGCGGCGAATATGTACGCTCGGGAAACATTATTGTGAGACAGCGTGGTACGAAAATCAAGCCCGGTCGGAATGTAGGTCTTGGGAGAGACCACACAATTTTTGCAACTATTGATGGTTTTGTTAAATTTGAAACAATCCGCAATAATCGCAAAGTAGTTAGTATAATACCAATTGAGGAACAGGGATAATTATGAAGAAAGGTATCCATCCAGAATACTACCCAGATGCTCAAGTAATTTGTGCTTGTGGCAACACTTGGACGACTGGCTCAACCCAAAAAGTGATTCATACTGATGTTTGTTATAAATGTCATCCCTTTTTTACTGGGGAGCAACGTATTGTAGATACTGAGGGACAAGTAGACCGATTCTATAAGAAACTACAAGCCCGCCAGGAATATATTAATGAGAAGGTTGCAAGGGAAGCGGAACGTGTTTCACCTGAAAGACCGATCGCAGAATTGGAATTAGGAAAACGAGCAACAAGTGCGTTAGCGAAAGCCAATATCATAAAAGTTGGAGATGCCCTTGAAGCACTTGCTAAAGGAGAATCTACATTACTATCAATAGACGGTTTTGGCAGGAAATCTCTTGCGGACTTAAAGAAACGTTTACGTCAATTTGGCTATGAAATACCCAAGGCGGCAGAAATAATTACTGTTTAACACTTGCCAGATTGGTAACATGGGTTAAACTTACAGGCAGATGGTTAGTTCCATCTGCCATTTTTTATTATTTTTATTGTTTGAAACGTACTTAGGAGGCGTTTGTGAGACACCATGGCGGGTTTGTTGAAGTTATAACGGGGTCAATGTTCTGTGGAAAAACTGAGGAGTTAATTCGGAGACTTCGTAGAGCGGTCATCGCAAAACAAAAAGTGCAGGTCTTTAAACCAGGTATCGATATTAGGTATGACGAAGGGAAAGTTACTTCTCATGGAGGACATAACTATGAGGCGATGCCGATACAAAAACCAGATGAAATTTTTGAACATTTAGAAAGTGATACTACTGTTGTAGCAATTGATGAAGCACAGTTCTTTGATGATGAGATTGTTCCGATTACCCAAAGACTCGCAAACCAAGGGATTCGTGTGATCATTGCTGGCTTGGATATGGATTTTCGTGGGGAGCCATTCGGGCCGATGCCAATATTAATGGCGAAGGCTGAAAAAGTGGATAAACTACATGCAATATGCGTGATTTGTGGTGAGGATGCTTCGAGAACACAGCGGCTGGTAGATGGAAAACCAGCAAAGTATGATGATCCTATTGTAATCGTGGGGGCTTCTGAAATGTATCAAGCGCGGTGTCGTGCTCATCACGAAGTACCACGATAGTGTTTAAGAAGGTTGATGATGCAGAATTATAAAGATTTTCTTTTAGATATTTTAATTGATGACAAAACTTTGCAACAACGGATAGCGGAATTAGGGAAATCCATTAGCGAAGATTACAATAATAGAGATTTGCATTTGGTGTGTATACTTAGAGGCGGGGTTATGTTTTTATCCGATTTGATGCGGCAAATAACCGTTCCTCACACTATCGATTTTATGGCGATCTCTTCCTATGGGTCTGGTGCCAGACAATCCAATGGACAAGTCCGTTTGACTATGGACCTAAAGGATAATATCATGGGTAGAAATGTTTTATTAGTTGAGGATATTATCGATAGTGGTCATACAGTAGCATCTGTGTTAGCATTATTAAAAACACGTAACCCCGCTTCTTTAAAAGTTTGTACACTTTTGGATAAAGCAAATAGGCGGGAAGTGGATGTGCCAATTGATTATTGTGGTTTTGTCATCCCAGACAAGTTCGTTTTTGGTTATGGGTTAGACTTAGATGAGTATTATCGCAATCTAACATTTATTGGAACAGTAAACCCTAAAAAATATCAACAACCTGAATGATCAATCGAAAGTTTTCTGATGGGGAATCCCTGTCTGATGATTTTAAGCTGTTTGCGGGGAGATGGGTTGCAATCATCAATCATCAAATTGTGGGTCATGGGGGCACACCTAAACAAGCATTACGCGCAGCAAAGGAAGCGCGTTTTAAGGAAAACCCCGAAGTAATTTTTATACCGATGCAAACCCCCTTGAAATTTCCAGAACTATTTTATCGAATTCGAGAGTTGCTTCCACAAGATGAAGAGATTTATCTTGTGGGTGGAGCAATACGCGATATGCTCCTTCAACGCCCTGTTCATGATTTGGATTTTGCACTTAAAAGGAATACAACAAAATTCGCAAGGGATGTAGCAAATGCCATTGGCGGAGCAATTTTTACACTGGATGAAAAAAGGGAAACGGTCAGAATAATATACACAGATAAACAGAGCGACCGGATAATCCTGGATTTCAATTCATTGCGGGGTAAAGATATTGAGGACGATTTAGGTAAGCGCGATTTTACAATTAACGCCATGGCTGTTGACATACGCAATCCAATGCAATTAATTGATCCTCTCGGAGGAGCCCAAGATCTATTGAATAAACGGCTATGGTACTGCTCTCCAAGTGCATTTATCGAAGATCCCATTCGCAGTATAAGAGCAGTACGTTTTGCTGCGAATTTGGATGTATTCATCCAGAAGGAATTACGAACAGCCATTAGGCGTACTGTGAAGCGCTTGTCTGATGTCTCGGGCGAGCGAATTCGAGACGAAATTTTCACCATCTTTATGGGGAGAAAAGTAGCTTTGGCTATTCGAGCCCTTGATATTCTTGGTTGTATGAAAGTGATTTTTCCAGAATTAGAACGTTTAAAAACCATAGAGCAATCATCTCCTTATATATCTACTTTATGGACACATTCAGTGGAGACGATTGCTAAGTTAGAAGGGCTTTTGGACTCTTTGGAACTTGTACGAAAACCAGAATCATCAGAAAATCTTATTTATGGCTTAGTTTACCAAAAATTAGGTCAATTTCGACAACAAATAAATCAACATTTATCAAAAGAACTAGTCCTTGGAAGGAACATCCGAGCCTTATTGAATTTCGCAGCGTTATTGCATGAGATGGGAGAAGAAGCAAAGGAAAAGATAGATGAACCTGGTGATGTGCATCTCTTGGGTCCTGATAAAAAAATGGTGGAAATAATTGAAAAAAGAGGAAGGGCACTTAGATTGAGCAATGATGAGATTAAATGGGTTAGAACGATCGGTTCTTATAATCTACATCCTTTATTTATGAAACCAGGAGATACTCAACCTAGTAATAGAGCAATCTATCGTTTCTTTCGTAAGACCGGAGAAGCGGGTATCGATATATGTTTATTATCTTTGGCTGACACATTAGCGACATATGGAACATCTCTTTCTCAAGATATTTGGGAAAAACAGTTGGAGTTAGTAAGAACATTATTCATTGCTTGGTGGAAGGATAGAGATAATCTAGTATCACCTCCGCCGATAATCTCGGGAGTTGATTTGATCAACGAGTTTGATATGTACCCGGGTCCTAGGATTGGACAACTCTTAGAGATGATTAGAGAAGCACAAGTGATGGGTGAAGTGACAACCAAAGAGAATGCTCTGCTTTATATTAAGAGGAAAATCGGAGAGCGGGGATAAAGAAAAGAAAACCCTGGTTCATAGAACTTGGGTTTCCTTTATCACTTTCTTTAATCCTATTTCGATTAACAGGAAAATATATAAATAATGAGGTTCGAAATTTCTAAGGAAATAACTCCTGGATTGAGGGTTCATAGAAGCAGCGGCATCCATTTGGATGCGAGCAACCTTGAATGGGTAGTTTTGGAACGCTATCCTTTGGATATGTGCCCTCGTGAGCCGAACATACTGGGCATGCATCATCTGCAACAACTAAACGAATATCCCTAATCCGCGGATTTTCCTGAAATTTCTTTAGAGCAAAATTGGCAGTTGAAAAC
>DUEG01000006.1 GCA_011176615.1 Anaerolineae bacterium
AAGTATATTGGAGCGGATTCCAAAGCAAAGAACGCGTTTTCCATCGCAGCCCTATTCAATCCCCTCTGAGCCAACATTCGTATATCTGTTAAAGCGTCAATAATCTGACTGCTTTTAGCATTAACAAGCACATCTGCTAATGGAACTGGCGTTTCTGTATTAGAAGGAGAAAGCAGTTGAACCCTTACATTCTTCAAATATGACTGCCAATTAGAGCGCATAAGCAAACCAATGACTGTATCACAAATTTGATCCATTGCGTTCTCGTCTAATTCCTTTATTGAGGATTCAATAATAGTTTCATACATCTGTTGCAAATCAATTCGATTCTCTTCGGAAACAATGGAGGAATCAGCAATTTTTAATGCTACTAGACAATTACGTGCGGCTTCACTGATCTTTCCGATTTTTCTATAGTTAAGTCCCAGCAATAGACGAGTCCCTAATATTAAATCAGGTGATTTTATTTCGCGCTGCAAGTGTCGTGTTACGCTTTCAGGTCGTCCTTGTTTATCCATCAAATAACCCATTTCGAAGGTTCCAGCATCGCTCTGCAACCCTTCTGAAAAGGCTTGTTTAAGCTCTTCCGATGCCTTTTCGTATTCCCCCTGCATTTCTAATTCAAGAACACTACCCAAACGTATCATCACTTTTTCCTGATTAACCTCCTTTGTTTCCAAAGGACCAGTACCCTTAACTATATCCATCAAATCTTGTCGTTCAGATTTCTTTGGAGTACTCTGCGCAATTTGCTGTTTGAAAAACTCCTCAGCAAGCGCTGCTAAAGCCACCTTGTGGGCTTCTTCAATTGGATTATCTGATTCTTCTTCATTTCCTTTTGGCATATCCAATTGTGGGGTTTCTTCATCCATCACTGGTTTTAATAAACCCGTTCCCCCATGAGGCCTTTCTGGCAAAGGTAACAACGTCCCACGCCTAACCATCTCTAATGCTTGATGGGCTTCCTCGCTGGTCGGTAATAATTGAAGTGCTCGGTTGATAGATTGAACTGTTTTCTCAACATCTCCTTTATGCTGCATCAGACTAGCAACTTGTATATATTCTCTTACAGCCTGCTGTTTTTTTCCTAATCGTTCATAGATAACCGCTAATCTCGAATGTGCATGTAAATTTTCTGGCAATAGAGACACAGAACGAGAATATAATTCTATAGCCCCTTTTAAATTCTTATTTTTTATTTGCACCTCTGCCGCTCGATATGCTGCATCAGATGCATATTTGTTCTGGTTGAGTTTCTCATAAATCATCGATGCCTTTTCAAAAGGCACAGGATCACTAGGTGACAACTTTGCAACTTTGATATAATATTTTAATGATTCCTTGAACTCCTTTAGTTCATAGAACGCTAATGCAACACTTGTTAGTGCTTTCAAATCACCAGGCTTTTCGTTCAGCGCTTGCTGATAAAAAGCAACTGCACGATTCCACTCCTGGTCCCACGCAGCCGAGTGTCCTTTTTCCATCATTTCTTTATAGATTTCGTTTGGTCCTGGCATGGATTTTAAACCTACCTCTATCTTTCTAATCCCATTTTAATCTATACATTATGTAATTATCAATACTCAATTGGCAGCAACTCACCCCAGTTCTTACCACTGGATTCATCTGTTTTTAAGGGCACATTTAGATTATAGATATTTTCCATCACAGATTTCACAAGTTTTGCGGTTTCTACTAACTCGTTTTCAGGAACCTCAAAGACTAATTCATCATGCACTTGTAAAATCATCTTCGCACTTAATCCTTTGTTATGCAAAGCAGCCGGCACACGCAACATTGCTAATTTAATAATATCTGCGGCTGTTCCTTGTATTGGTGCATTGATTGCCTCTCGCTCTGCGCGGTTACGAATATTTTGATTCGCAGCACCCTGCAGTGCAGGGAAATATCTCCGGCGTCCCATCAAAGTTTCCACATAACCTTGTTCTTTGGCTTTTTTACGGATTTCATCAATGTATCTCTTTATACCAGGGAATTGCCCAAAATATCTCTCCACAAAATCTTCTGCCTCAGCAAGCGTTAAATCTGTTGAACGCGTCAAGCCAAAAGTGCTCATACCATATAGCAATCCAAAATTAATTGCTTTTGCATGCCTACGTTGTTCACGGGATACATTTTCTATTGGAATATGATAAATTGCAGCAGCAGTCGTCGCGTGGATATCCTGCCCCTCTCGAAATGCTTGAATCATCGCTTGATCTTGCGCCATGTGTGCTGCTACACGCAATTCAACCTGTGAATAATCTACTGCCAATAAACGATAGCCATCTGCTGCCACAAACGCCTTTCTAACTTCCCTTCCCAATTCACTTCGTATTGGGATATTCTGTAAATTTGGGTCAGACGAGGCAATTCTACCCGTTACAGAACCCGCTTGGTTATAAGAAGTGTGTATCCTTTTTGTAATTGGATTTACTTGCAAAGGTAAAGCATCCACATAGGTCGAGCGCAATTTAGAGAGTTCCCGGTACTCCAAAATCATATCAACAACCGGATGAGCGCCCCGTAACGATTCTAATACGCCTGCGGATGTAGAATAATAACCACTTGCTGTTTTACGCGTTCGGTCGGGTGGATTCAGATTCAGCGTATTAAATAATACCCGTGAGAGTTGTTGAGTAGAATTGATATTGAACTCTTTCCCGACTTGCAGATAAATTTGCTTTTCTATTTCGATCAACCTACTGGTCAATTTCTTTGACATCTCAGACAAGAAGTCTGTATCAAGAGCAATTCCTGTCATTTCCATATCTGCCAAAACCGAAATTAATGGCATTTCCAAATTATCGAATAATTGTTCGGCTTGTACCCGTTTCAGTTCTGAATGAAGAATGGGGAATAATTGCATCACAATTGCAGCATCATCTACCGCATATTGAACTACACTTTCAATCGGGATTTCCGCCATGCTCCTTTGATTCTTCCCCTTCCCGATTAATCCCTCAATCCTGGTCATTTGGACTCCAAGCCGAATCCAAGCCAAATTTTTCAAACCAAGATTCCTGGATGCGGGATTTGACAACCATTCTGCAATCATCGTATCAAATGACAAAGGTTGTACTTTCAACCCATGACGAAGCAACACAACATAATCATATTTAAGATTATGACCAACTTTTTTAATTTCCAAATTCGTAAGAGGCTTTTGAAGTGCCTTGATCACAGTTGATAAAGGCAATTGGGCATCCCCACCTTGCTTATGTCCAACAGGGATATAATATCCTTCGTTTCCATCTAGAGCGATAGATATCCCAACTAACTGAGCGCTCATCTGATCAGTAGAGGTTGTTTCCGTATCAACAGAAATCGTATTTGAATCGTTTAATTTCCTGATAAGCGCATCAAGGTCTTTCTTGTTGTTTATCACATGAGCATTAATATTGTTTCCGTTCGCACCCCTGATCGGTTGCTCGAACTTTTCTTTTGTGGAGAATAGCGTCAGTTGTTCCCCTCCTAATCGACTTCGCAACCCGTACCTTTCTTCCAGGGAAGAGAGTCGATTCAATAAAGCCCGAAACTCCAATTCCCTAAATAATTTTCGTACTTTCTCCGGGTCGAATTTCTGCGGGCGCGCTCTGTCTAACTCTAAGGGAATATCTAAATCGGTTACGATTTGCGCCAATCTTTGACTAAGGTATGCATTCTCACGTCCCTTTTCTAATCTATCACGCAAACCGGATTTTAGATCATCCAAATGAGTGTAAACACCATCTAAAGTCTGATATTCCTTGAGCAATTTCACCGCCGTTTTTGGACCTATTCCTCTCACCCCTGGAATATTATCTGAAGGATCCCCAACTAGCGCTTTATAATCGACAATTTGATTAGGATAAACGCCAAGATAATCAACAACATCTTTCGGCAAATAGTCTTTTGATTGTGATAAAGAACGTCCTGGTAAATTAACAATTAAACGATCATTAACCAATTGCAACAAATCTCGATCACCAGTAAAGATTTTCACACCAAGACCTTGTCTTACCGCCTCATTTGATACACTACCTAAAACATCGTCCGCTTCATAGCCCTCCATCTCTAATCGGGGAATATTAAAAGCATCCACTAATTCACGGATTCGCTCAATTTGAGGTCTTAGATCCTCGGGCATTTTTGCTCGGGTACCTTTATATTCAGGATAGATTTCATCACGGAACGTTTTCCCAGTATCAAATGCTACCGCAATGTAATCAGGATCTTCTTGTTCTAGAATTTTCATCAGCACACTGGCAAAACCATAAACACCTGCTGTCGGTTCGCCTTTACTAGTCATCCAACGCCCGCTACCTGCTCCGGCTGTAAGTGCGTAATATGTTCTATATGCTAGTGCATGCCCATCAATTAGAAATAAAATCTCTGGCATTATTGAATACCTTTATTTTTTCTGTTGATAGTAATTTTCATAAATGACCTATCATGACGTTCAAACTCTTTTTTATTCTGTTATGAATTTAATGCCACCCTCTAAAAAACACACTTTTCTTCGCTTAATTACATCTAAAAAATAATAATACCAGTGTATCATGCCCTTCTAGTCGCTGCAAGTACCCCCAACTAAATATATTGAAAGGAAAACTCATTTGTTTGACTAGATTATTTTGATTATAATAATAGGCACCTAGAACTTATATTCATCATTAAAACTTATTACCTAACTACCTAACAATAAAAATGGCAAAGCAAAAATATACTCTCGTTTTTGCAACAATACTATTACTATTCTTTGTTAGTATCAGAAGTGTAGCGAGTGGTTATGCGTCTGAAAAACCGAGTAGACAAACAGACATTACTGTGACGTATACTCAATACGAATGGTGGATGCTTAAATGGTCTAATAACGAATTAAGGTGTCAGATTTTCACTGACCATGAGGGTTTACCAACAAGCGATGATATCTTCGTTTACTGTGGAAATGATTTATATAACAAATGGATCAAAACCGATGCCTGCCCTGCAATAACAGAGAGCGAAAAAAACATTTCTGATTGTAATGGTTTTTATCTTCACCCCGTTTCATCCGAAGTACTAACAAAAACTGTCCACGTTGACCTTCCTCTGCCAGAAGCATGGATTGCTATTGACGGATGCTCTCCACAACCACCCAACAATTATTGCGAAGAATTGCCAAACCTAATCATTTCCGGGATTGAACCCCTCCCTAACGAAAACATCACAGCCATTCAGGGTACATATAATGACATTCCATTTATGTGCGAAGGGGATATCTGCAAAGTTCCGATGAGACCCACACCACTCGAAGGCGTGAATGTTGAGTTTTGGGCAGAATCCAGTTTTGGTGATGAAACTGAGCACTATTCGGCATTAGTCAGGGTGATCGATACAGGTGTCTCAGAATCCCCAGGTGAAAAAGGCTGGTTCATCGACATGATCAGTTCGCGATGGGCTGGAGAACAAGTTGGAAGTTGTGGACAAATTTGGGGAGCATTTCCACCAATAGGCGGCTCACCAGAATGGTTATCCAGCCCTGAATCTAGTCAATTGCTGGCTTCTGACGAACCCTACATGTTCCTGGCAGGAAGATTAATTTCCCAAGGAATCATCGATGCTCTGGATTGCCCAAACATGGGTCTTGAAGAAAATGGATATGCCAATATCTGTGGTTTAGAAAAGGCTAGGGAGGAAGTCGATAGATGGCAAAATCAATTTGATACCCAAATCATTGAGGTAGCCAAAGAAACTGGAGTCCCCGGACAACTTATCAAGAATCTATTTGCTTTAGAAAGCCAATTCTGGCCCGGCGCTTTTAACAATGCTAAGGAATTTGGTTTAGGTCAACTCACCGAACTTGGTGCAGACACTATCCTTTTGTGGAACGAAACATTTTTTAATCAGTTTTGTCCCCTAGTCCTAGATGCCGACACATGCTCATTAGGTTATGCACAACTAAACGAGGAAAATCAAGCCACGCTCCGCGGCGCCGTTGCTATGAATGCGAGTGCATACTGCACGGATTGCCCTGCAGGAATCGACCTCTCCCATGCTGATTTCAGCATACAACTATTTGCCCAAACATTACAAGCGAATTGTGAACAAACCGGGCATATCATTACCAATATCACTGGTAAATCTCCTGGCGAAGTTAGCACTTATGAAGATCTCTGGAAATTTACGCTAGCCAATTATCACGCAGGACCAGGATGTTTAATGAAAGCAATCAAATCTGTGCCATCTGGTACACCAATCAATTGGGAAACCACTGCTCAATACCTTGAAACTGATTGTCCAGGTACTGTTGACTATGTAAAACAAATCAGCAAATAACCCCCCCTTTGTTATCAAAATTGAATACTCTACGATAAAAAACCCTTACTATTATCCTAAAGCGTTTGCCAGGGCTTTGGCTAGTTTCAAGAACTCCTGCCATTCCTCCTCAAAGAAATGAATAGTTACATTGTTCAGTTCTAAATGATAGGTCGTTTCACCATCAGGTTCATCAGCGCGCCATGCAATATAAGTATCTGTCTCCGTGATGGTTTCCGTTTTTAGTTCAGGATTATTAGTCATTATCAGCCTCTCTTCAGATTAAAGTCTTTTAGTTTTATGGTGGAGGTAAAACATACCAAGGATTTACAAAACCACCTTGATAACGAATCTCAAAATGCAAATGCGGTCCCGTTGAATTACCAGTACTGCCGGATCGAGCAATAATTTGCCCTTTTATAACACTTTGTCCACATCGAGCGACCACCGAACTCAGGTGCGCATATAAAGTTTGATAGCCATTTCCGTGATCTATCATAACAGTATTCCCATAACCGCCATTTGCCCACCCTGCAAATACTATTACGCCACTATCCGCAGCAACGATTGATGCACCTGTTGGCGCGCCAATATCTATAGCCAAATGACCAGACCAATAGTCATTCCCTGAAATTGTATGATTTTCTGTGGGCCAAATAAATGCACCGCTTCCATAAACACCTTCATAACCCCCCCGACACACTCCCGAACCATATAGCCCCGCAGAAACTCCTGCTCTTCCTCGAGGGATTGTCGGGATTATCCATTGTTGAATTTCGCGATGGCCTCCAGGTATCATCACGAGACTATCAGCAATAAATTGCGGATTAGTTAGGTCAACATGATTGCCTGACCAACTAAGAATATCATTTGGATTGACATCAAAAGTTCTAGCCACTTCCTCGACTGTATCCCCCTCTTTCCACTTATAAAGAACACCATCCGTTGGCGGTATTTTCAATTTCATCCCCACTACCAAGGCATGGGGATTATCCTTTAATTGTTCATAATTCGCCCATAAGACGCTTTCGGGTTTAAGGTTAAATTTTTGGGCAATACCAAAAACCGAATCCCCCATTACAACGGTATAGTCCCTAACCTCCCTACGCGATTCAGTAGGGATTATGGTGCTCAGCAATATTTTTCTCGAAATATGCAGACTACCTCTAAATTTATGATATTCCTCCAATGATAAAGTCTCCCTCGTTTCTTCATCATTAGAAATTTGCAACTTTGTCGAAATGATTGCCTGGTTGGAATGTGTATCAACCATCCCCGACCGAAGGTTCATTAACTTAGGTCGCCATAAGAAAAAAGCATAACCCAAAAAGAGCAACGCAATACCCCAAGCCACAATATCCACAAACGATACCTTTTTCTGAGGTATAGTTATTTTCCTATTCGTTTTATTTTTCTCCACTGGAAAAGTGTTATTCGTTGAGAGTTTCTAAAAATTCCTGGTTGTCTTTCGTTTGAGAAATCCTACGTAGGATTGCTTGAGTTGCACTCCCCTGGTCCATACCCGCACCTTGAGGTGGAGATGAGATCATTTGATCATACATACGCCGTATTAACCATACACGAGGAGTAATATCTGGCCCCAAGAGCATTTCCTCCCGTCGAGTAGAAGAACGTGCTATATCAATAGCAGGGAATATTCGACGCTCCTGGAGTACACGAGAAAGTTTTAATTCCATATTCCCAGTTCCTTTAAACTCCTCGTAAACTACATCATCCATTCGGGAACCCGTATCGATCAGACACGTCGCAATAATTGTCAACGACCCGCCACCCTCAATGTTTCTCGCAGCACCAAAGAAACGCTTTGGCGGGTATAGAGCCGAGGGATCAATACCACCTGATAATGTCCTCCCTGAAGGCGTAACAACAAGGTTGTAAGCACGAGACAAGCGAGTGATTGAATCCATTGTAATCACAACATCCCGACCTATTTCAACAAGACGTTTAGCGCGCTCAAGAACCATCTCGGCAACCCTAACGTGGGAAGTAACAGGCTCATCGAAAGTAGATGAAATAACCTCTGCGTCCACTGAACGATCCATATCAGTTACTTCTTCAGGGCGTTCACCAATTAATGCCACAACAAGATAAACATCAGGGTATTTCATGGATATTGCATTTGTGATGTGCTTTAATATCGTCGTTTTACCCGCTTTAGGGGGCGAAACAATTAATCCGCGTTGCCCGCGTCCAATCGGCGCGATTAAGTTTATCAACCTATTCGCCAAGTGATGACGATCAATTTCCAGATCAAAACGCACTTCTGGGAAAATTGGTGTCAGGTTTTCAAATCTTGGTCGTCGCTTCGCTTCCTCTGCGTCAATTCCATTTACACTTTCAACTTTCAGTAACCCGTAATGTCTTTCAGTTTCTCGCGGAGGTCGAACATGTCCAACAACCAAATCACCATTTCTCAATTGATATCTTCGTATCTGAGATTGCGAAACATAAATATCAGAATTGCTAGGTTGGTAATTTCTAGAGCGCAAAAAACCAATGCCTTCGCTCATTATCTCCAAAATACCCCCACGTACTTCAAGACCTTCCTTCGCAGCCTCAGCCTGGCGGATTTGTAGAACCAAATTTTCTCTTTTTAAGCGCGATGCTCTTTCAATCTTATAGTCAGTTGCCATGAGACGTAAATCAGCCAAAGACATTTTTTCGAGTTCGGATATCTCCATAATATTTTCTCTTTTGGGAATTTGTATATTCGAAAATCCGATTGACTATAACCGTTCCCCATAACCATTTGCAATAATGGCTAATAACCGGATTAAGAATATGAATTAATGTTCTTCATTTTTCAAAGGGGGAATTATCATTTAAATTATAGCATGTAAGGCAACACTATGCAAGGATTTTTTTATTATCTAGTAACACCATGAATTTCACAAAGTTAAGCGCCCTTCATAATTATTGATACATCTTTATAATGCTTGTTAAAAAACCTATGAAAACGGGTTTAACAAGACGCCCATTATCATAGGTTGAAAATTATTAATTCGTTATTACGCTATTTCGTTTTTACCCATACTATAAATAGCAAAGGAACGAACAAAAAAGGAATAAGCCCGCCAAGACAAGGAAATATACTTTTTGCTGTATTATCTCTTCCCTCAATTTTTTCCTGAGATGGGACAATAGAAGCAATATCAATAGTATTTTCTTTTTCAGCAGGAACAGTGGGTTGATCAACCGAGGGTATATCAATCGATGGAACAACCTGGTCAGAGGGTACAATCTCATATGCAACACCATCCCAAACTGCTATTACACCATCACCTAAAGAGAAAGCAGTCGATAGAACTGGATATTTTCTGGATAGGCGGAAATAATCATCAGAAAGAAAGGCTACTTTTACAGTTGTCATCTTATCGGGGTCGAAAGCGGTATCCATCCACACGCCATTGCTATATACAAAAGTCCTCGCCCCAATATTACGAATTCTATTTGCAACTTCAACTGAGGGGGATGTGATACTTTCCGCATCTTTCATCGCACCTTGTTCAGCAGCCTTCTCTACTGCCTCCCGCCCAAAAGATGGCATTGTTGGAGCAGCGTTCATTGCTGCCATTTCTTCTTCTACGATCCTATCCTGCGCCGCATCCCCAAGCGGCTGCGATTCTGTGACAAGGTACGAAGTATACGGGGTAACAATCCCATAACGTATACTTAATCTCACAATTTGATCTACTAGTTCCTGCTCAGGACCATTCAAACGGATTTGATTTAATAAATATCCTATCTTACGCGTTGCCCATATCCTGGGTATCATATCCATTTCATGAGTGTAATCTTGCGAGAATATTTGATTTGGATATGAGTACGTTTGTCTTTCGCCATTGATATATCCTGAGAGTTTGATCGTTTTTCTGCCACCATCCCGATAACGCCCAACAACGATAATTTGTGAACCCATAAAAAGATCTGGTAAGGGATCAGGATAAATATCATAAGTTGTTAAACCCTCAATATCCAAATTTAAATCTGTTAAAACCGGAGAGCTAATTTTCTCATAGAAGGAAGATAGAACTTCATTCAATTGGTCGCCTGGCAAAACATAAGTACTCGTACCCTGATGCTCTTGTGCCAATGTATCTAAGAGATAGGTATCAACATCATACCCAACGCCAAATGCGAACAATTTTATATTCTTCCTAGCAGCAACAGCAAAATTTTCGATGATATCCTTGCTCTCAATGACCCCCTCAGTAGGCAAACCGTCCGTTAGGAAAATCAAGTATGTAGATCTTTCTGAATCGGCAATCGAGGCAGCTTCTAACAGGGCACGATTGATATCTGTGCTCCCAACAGCACTTTGACGCTCTACCCACCTGATTGCTTCAGATGCTTCTTTAGAAGGTCGCAAGTTTGATGAATACACATCTAATCCCGTACTAAAAGCAATCACATTGAAACGATCATCAGCGTTTAAATGACTTAGGATGAATTTCAAGGCTTCCTGGGCTTGTTGAAATTTCTCTCCTTCCATACTACCAGACCGATCTAACACAAGAATGACATCCTTGGACACCTGGACAGTTTCCATATCTGATCGCGGTGCAAGAAACAACATGAAGAAACCATCTTCATCATTTAGTACATTACTATCACGATAGGTAAGTATATGCAAACCGTTTCCTTCTCCTACGGAATACAAGAGCACAAAATCCCTATCTGGGAGTATATTAGTTTGTTCATAACCAGCCCTTATATGATGATTATCGTCCCGGTCAATTGCAACTTGATGAGATGGTGAATATGCAGCACGAATTGGAGCACTAGATGATATATTCACAGTAATACGCACATCATCCAGGGGACTCAACGAGAACTTTTCGGTATTCAGAGGATATAAATAGCGAACCAACCCATTCTCCGCTTTCAATACTTCGGTATATTCCAATTCAATTCTTCTTTCCTCACCTGGAGGAATAGGGAATATTCTCGCCTTAACCGCCATACGATCTGCATATTCCAAAAGAGCAGGATCCTGCATATTCCGAACAATCTGCTCATATGTTTCACGCGCTTGATTAGCATCCAAAATCTCGCCCCTCACGGGTTCACCATCAATCCATAAGACGAAATCATTTACAGTTCCACCAAGTGGAATCGGAAAGAGATATGTTCCTTCAACCGTCCAGTCATTAGGATTATAAAAAACCTGATCAACATGCGTAATTGCGATTTGATCCTTAATAGTCACATCCACATGGTGATAACGAATAACCAACTGGGAAATAGGAATAGGACCCGGAAGAGGATTAGGGGGCGGATCAGGAACAATGATACCATCCGCGAATGCAGGTGCCGGAAAAAGCATGGCAATCCCAATCAACAAAAATAAACTGAATATAGTTTTTCTGATCATGATCTCCTCCAATCAAACATCAACCAAATATTCTTCACTTTTCTATAATGACGATTGAAGCATCAAAATGGTTCCTTTGGTATAATCATCAACATGCTAGAGAAAATCAAAGGTATCGAAGAACGATACAACGAAATTAACAAAAATTTAATGGAAGTAGGCAACAATTACAAACTTGCTACCCAGTTAGCAAAAGAACGCGCCGAACTTGAGCCAATTATCAAGATTATTAAAGAATATAAATCGGCAAGAAACCAATTAAAAGAAGCCAATGAAATTCTTCATATGAATGATCAGGAGTTAGTGGAATTAGCAAAGGCAGAAATTCATGATCTTGAACCAAAGATCCAGGAATTAGAGCAACGAATAAGAACTTTGCTTCTTCCAAAAGACCCTCGCGATGAAAGAAGCGTGATTATGGAAATCCGCGCTGGCGCAGGCGGAGATGAAGCAGGCATCTTTGCCGCAGATCTCTTTCGAATGTATTCACGATACGCTGAGAAAAGAGGATGGCATGTAGAAATCCTTTCACAAAACGAAACCGGGGTTGGCGGGTTTAAAGAAATCTCTTTTCTTATCAAAGGGAAGGGAGCATATTCCCGTCTAAAGTATGAATCGGGTGTTCACCGGGTTCAGAGAGTGCCTGTTACTGAATCTCAAGGTAGGATTCATACATCAACGGCAACTGTTGCAGTTCTGGCAGAAGTCGACGATGTGGAAATTAATATACCTGCTTCTGATATAAAAATGGATGTATATAAATCTGCAGGGGCTGGGGGACAAAACGTACAAAAGAATGCCACGGCTGTGCGTCTAACGCACCTACCAACAGGTATCGTTGTTCAATGCCAAGACGAACGTTCACAGTTACAAAATCGAACGCGTGCAATGAGTATATTAAAGGCTAGGCTATTCGAAATTGAAGAAGAAAAGAGAAATAAAGAAATTGCCGCAGATAGACGATCACAAATTGGTACCGGAGAACGATCTGAAAAAATACGGACGTACAATTACCCGCAATCACGCATTACAGATCACCGCATAAATCTCTCCCTCTATAACCTTCAAAGCGTAATGGATGGTGATATCGATCCTTTTATAGATGAATTGTCCACAAAAGATCAAGCGCAACGCTTGGCTGCCTTAGGACTTGAGGCTTAAATTGAAAGCATGTCAATTCCTTTAGCAACAGATTATACCGAGATCGAACATACTCATTTAAGATTGATCTTAGAAGACCTTCGAAAGTGTTTTAGTAAATATTCGGATACAGGGTACCTAGATGCGCTTGTGCTCCTCGCAGAGTTAATAAACAAACCACGAGCCTGGATTCTTGGACATCCCGAATCCCACTTATCAGTTTCCCAATATAAAAATCTTATCAAGGCAAAAACCAAGATCGAAGCAGGAATACCACTGCCATATATCCTTGGCAAATGGGAATTTTATGGCTTGGATTTTTTCGTCACCCCAGAAGTGCTCATCCCCAGACCAGAAACCGAGTTACTCATTGAGGTTGCTCGCACATTTCTTGCAGAAAAAACTGGTATCCACACTTTGGCAGATGTGGGTACTGGCTCAGGAATCATTGCTGTTACATTAGCGGCTTCTTTTCCGGATATTCAAATTATCGCTACGGACATCTCATCTAAGGCTCTCCAGGTTGCAAGAAGGAATGCAATTACACACCAAGTTAGTTCCCGTATCCATCTCATCCAAGCCGATCTTCTCCCCGTAACTTCTCAACCTTTTGATATGATCTGTGCAAACCTTCCTTACATTCCTTCGGACTTGCTACATACCCTCGATGTTTATGAGAAGGAACCTGTTATTGCTCTCGACGGTGGTGAAAATGGCTTAGCGTTGATAGAACTCTTAATCACACAAGCAAAAACTTTGCTCGCTCCAAGTGGGATTTTGCTCATTGAGATTGAAGCATCACAAGGTCAGGCTGTTAAAAACATCGCAAAGCAGGCATTTCAACAAGCCAACATACGAATAGAAAAAGACCTTGCAGGCAAAGATCGATTGTTAATCATTGAAAAGTAAATTTAAAACGATTGGCAAACTACAATCATTTAATAAATTTCTTTTCATTACTTACTGATAGGAAAACATTGAAAACCGAAGTGATTCCTGCGCATCTTAACATTGCTATTCCCCATGCTGTAGATATTCTCAAGCATGGGGGGCTCGTTGCATTTCCAACAGACACCGTCTATGGTGTCGCAGCGTTAGTGACCTCCCCGGAGACTGTCGAACGTTTATTCATTATCAAAGGGAGAAACCGGTCTCGAGCGATCGCGATTCTTATCGGGGACACTTCTGGTCTTGAATATTTAGCAACGAACATTCCTACAATTGCCCGCCTCTTGACAAAGGCATATTGGCCTGGGCCGCTCACCATTGTTTTACAAAAGCATCCTACATTACCAGCCATCATAACCCCAACACAAACTGTTGGTATTCGTATTCCTGATTTTCCTTTTACGTTAGAACTGCTTAGGAGAACTGGACCACTGGCAGTAACATCAGCCAATAAATCTGGCGAAGAAAGCCCAATTACAGCCCAACAAGTTCTGAAACATTTGGGGGGACTAATCCACTTGATTATTGATGGTGGCAAAACTCCTGGCGGAATTCCCTCAACAGTCGTGGACTGTACGACCCAAGAGTTAAAAGTACTCAGAGAAGGCCCAATCACATTTGAGGAATTAACAAAAACAATTAAAAGTACTTTATAAAATTTCTCATTCATTATTAAACTTTTATTCATGATATATTTAAGTAAATCTATATAATAATAAATATATTCTCCTCCTCAAACAGAACCGCCTCTAGAGTGTAATAGACTCTAAAAGGCGGTTTTGATCTTAACGATTTAAATTTCTCCGAATATCTTTCTTGGATTCAACTACCAAGTGCAACAAATTTATATTTTAGGAATACCTCGTAAGCCGGATTAAGTATTGGTACTTAATGATGGTTCGATCATAGAACATGGTCACCATGATACATTACTACGAGAACGCGGTTTTTATCACCAGATGTGGGATTTACAACAGCAAATACTGCAAGAATATTAAGTAAATTTACTCTTTAAGTAAAACAAAAACATCCATGAAATCGCTAAGAAATTCATGGATGTTTGATAAAAAACCTACTTAACACTAAAAAATAAAATCACCATTACGATAGACAACTTCGCCATCGACGATGATTTCTGAGTCTGTTCGCAAGTCGCAAATCATATCCCAATGGATCATGGATTTATTTCTACTGCCCGTTTCAGGGTACCCCGCTCCTAACGCCATATGAAAGGTTCCCCCAATTTTTTCATCAAAAAGAATGTTTCCAGTAAAGCGATCAATCTGAAAATTCGTTCCAATTGCGAATTCACCAACAAAACGTGATCCATCATCAGTTTCAATCATTTGGTTTAGGAATTCCTGGTTTGTTCGAGATATTGCAGAAACAACTTTCCCTTCTTTAAAGGTAAGTTTAATACCCTCAACAACTCGTCCCTGGGTAATAGCGGGATATGTATATTTAACCCATCCATTGATAGAATCTTCGACAGGACCAGTGTATATTTCGCCATCAGGCATATTGTGTTTCCCGTATGAATTATTAAATTTTCTTCCTTTAATTGAAAGTTTAAGGTCTACGTTAGGACCACGCAGAACCACTTGATCATGACCCTCAATATAGTCTATTATTTTTTGCTGCTTTGTCTTCATCGTGTGCCAATATTCGATCGGATCTGACGTGTTTTGAGTAGCGTGTACTGCTCCGAAAACAAAATCCTTGTATTCATGCAAACCCATATTGGCTTCCATAGCGTATGCTTCTGTAGGGAAAAGGGTAGTAACCCATTTGAAGGCTTTTTCGGCTCCGCGCTTCATTTGTACTTTTAGAATTGGGGAAAACGATTTTTGCCGTGTTTTTTGCCGAGTTGCCTCAGTATTGCTTAAAGATCGTGTATTTGTAATCGAATGAATTCTTATGCGGGACTCAAAGTTCTTATAAGCGAACATCTTAACATCGCTTACATGTGACAATTGTGCCTCATTTCCGTATTTAAACAACAACTCCTCCCCATCCACTAAATCCAACAACAAATAGGGATACCCACCACGTTCAAGTATGTGAATAACCAATTCCCTAATTAATGGTTCAGCAGCGGTTGTTGCCTCAATGGCTACGCGGTCTCCGGGTTGAATATTTGCTGAGTGCTCAACCAGGATCTTTGCGAATTTTGCTATTCGGTTATCGGTCAAGATTTTCTCCTTGTTAATTCATAGTAAATGTAATCTCTATGTTCTGATTTAACAAACAAAACAAAATTATAACATAGGCATTTATGATAATATTCTTTTAAAACACTACAAGAATGATTAAATGAAATTACGCTAAAATATGACTTGCGGTATACTGTAACTTCTTGATAAATAGGTTAATTAATCAAAAACCACCTTCAGAGAGATCAAATCAAATATGAAACAAGTAATCCAATACTTCAAAACAGGCGAAACAAAAGTCGTTGATGTCCCTGTACCAACTCCAAAGCCTGGGATGGTTTTAGTACGAACAGGTGCTTCATTGGTCTCTTCCGGCACTGAGCGTATGGTTGTTGAGTTTGCTGAAAAATCATTAATCGGTAAAGCACAATCAAGACCTGATTTAGTACGGCAAGTTCTTGACAAAGCAAAACGCGAAGGTGTACTAACTACTTTAGATGCAGTAATGAACAAACTGGACCAGCCCTTACCCTTGGGGTATTCTTCTTCAGGAACAGTGGTTGCTGTTGGTGAGGGCATATCGGATATCCAAGTTGGAAAACGAGTCGCATGTGCAGGTGGGGGATATGCGGTTCATGCAGAATACGTTTTAGTTCCTAAAAACCTCATTGCCCCCTTACCTGCAAATGTTGACTTTGAATCAGCAGCATTTTCTACTATTGGTGCAATTGCGCTTCACGGCTTCCGTCTTGCGCAACCACAGTTTGGTGAAAGCATTGCAATCATTGGATTAGGCTTGCTTGGTATGTTGGCTGCCGGAATAGCAAACGCGGCAGGATTAAAAATTCTCGGTATTGACCTAGATACACAACGAGTTAATCTCGCTCAATCACTAGGAATTAATGCTGTATTGCGAGAGAACGCAGAAAACATCGCCCTCGAATTTTCGCGAGGACGAGGTGTTGATACTGTTTTAATATGCGCCGATACACCCTCAAATGATCCCGTAAATCTTGCGGGGAATATTGCTCGAGACCGAGCCAATATTGTCGCGATTGGCGCTGTTGGTTTGAACATACCAAGAAAATTATATTATATGAAAGAACTCTCCTTTATAAATTCGAGATCCTATGGTCCCGGGCGATATGACAAAAATTATGAGGAGAAAGGAAACGATTATCCAATTGGCTACGTTCGTTGGACAGAAGGACGAAACTTAGAAGCCTTTATCGATTTACTTAGTACAGGAAGATTCGATGTAAAAAAATTAATCACTCATCGGTTTCTAATTACGCAAGCCGAGAAAGCATATGAGTTGATCACTGGAAAATCAGAAGAAACATTTCTGGGTGTTCTTTTAACATATCCTGAGCCCAAGGAACATGAACGCCAAAATAAAACAAAAACTCGAATCCAACTGCTCAAAAATAGGCATCCTCATAAAATAGACAGTATTGCTCTAGGCGTGATTGGTGCTGGAAATTTCGCTAATGCTGTAATGCTCCCAGCGATTAAGGATATTCCTGAAATCGAGAGGGTATGCATTGCCTCTGCATCTGGACTAAGTGCCCAACATGCTGCCCACAAGTACCATTTCTCGAGCGCTGCGAGTAACGCTAATGATATCCTTTCGGATAAAACAATCGATACTATAGCAATTTTAACACGCCACAATTTACACGCTGAGCAAGTGACCGCAGCATTGATGGCTGGGAAAAATGTCTTTTGTGAAAAGCCATTAGCCATAAATTTTCAACAACTTGGTAAGATTGAAAATATACTAGAGTCTCTAAATAGCCTTGATAAGCAACATCGCCCACTTCTCACTGTTGGTTTTAACCGCAGGTTTGCACCATTAATAAAGGAAATGAAAGGCTTTTTGGATGAAAGTGATGAACCATTAACTATCATGTATAGGGTGAATGCTGGTTACATCCCCTTATCCCATTGGGTACATGATCCCGCGATTGGTGGCGGCAGAATCATTGGCGAAGGTTGTCATTTTATTGACTTGATGGCTTATTTAACAAATCAAACCCCAAATAAAGTCTTTGCTATGGCACTTCCAAATCTCGGGAGATATGCTGAAGACAATGTACAAATCGCGATAGGTTTTTCAAACGGTTCAATCGGAACCTTAAATTACTTTGCTAATGGCGACAAAGCATTTTCGAAAGAGCGCATCGAAGTTTACAGAGGAGGTCGAGTAGCAATCCTTGACGATTTTCGAACGCTCCAAATGATAAATCAAGGGCGCAAGAAAGTTATGCGGGCAAGACTTCGCCAGGACAAAGGTCATAAAGCCATTTGGAGAACATTTGCGAATGCAATTATCAACAATAGCGAGCCCCCAATTCCTTATACTTCTATTTTAGGTGTTACAAAGGCGACTTTTGCGGTTATTGAATCATTACGCGAGCAACAACCTATCTCCATCCGTTAAAGAATTTCATCTGGAACTATGGCTATTTTTAATAAATTTTCTATAGTCTGGAATGCATTGCACGAATTGGGATTCAGACAACTCGTCCTATATCTATGGTATCAGTTTCTCCTTAAATCCAGATTATTGGAACAAAAGACTCCAACAAATTCTAAAGAAATACCAACAAAACTTAGGTTTCTAATTCCAATATTACCTGACAAAGAAGAATTGATTGCCATAATAGGCAATCTTGGTTTGAAACAACTAAAAAACGAAGCCAATGAGATATTAAATGGTCAGGTTCGTTTGTTCGGTGGTGAACCAAGAAAATTAGAAATCGAAACCCCGTATATACACACTCATTGGACGAAATTTGAAAGTGGTTCGATCCAACTTTCCACGAATCAAGACATAAAATTCATCTGGGAACTCGGACGATTTGGATGGGCTTTCACACTTGCTCGAGCATATTATCTTTCAGGAGACGAATCCTTTGCTGAAGGTTACTGGGATTATGTTTCACGATTCTTTGCACATAACCCTAAAAACATTGGGCCTCAATGGGTTTCCGCGCAGGAAGTCGCTATTCGCTTAATAACGCTTGTATTCACAGCACAAATATTCGCGCTGTCTCCAACATTCGATCAACAAAAAAAGAACTATCTCTCAACGTTGATTGCAAGCCATGCACAAAGGATCCTCCCATCTCTTGCTTACGCACTCGCTCAAAACAACAACCATCTCTTAATTGAAGCACTTGGGTTGTTATCTGCAGCCCTTGCTCTGCCCGAGCATCCTAAAAGCAAGATTTGGTATAGAAAAGGGTGGCACTGGTTGAATTGGGCATTCCAGAATCAAATTGATGAGGAAGGCATATATATTCAGCAAAGTGTGAATTATCAACGTTTGATGCTACAAGCGGCTCTTTGGGCAAATATGCTTTTAAAGTTCTCGCAAAGAGAATTTCCAGAACGAACAAAAAGAAAACTGGAGTTGACTGTCAAATGGATGCTTTCCATAGTAGATTGGGAAACTGGACAGATGCCAAATTTAGGACACAATGATGGCGCATACATATTTCCGCTTACCTTATGCTCATTTGGTGACTACAGACCAGTATTGCAAGCAGCCAGTTATGCATTTTTAGGAAAACTAGCATTTACAGACGGCACCTGGAATGAAATGATGTTTTGGTTTAACGATGACCTGAAAAATAAAAATACCCGGTTAGATGTCTCCAGTTTCACAAATCCTACAGTTTTGAGGAATAACCAACAAAATGCATGGGGGTACCTACGGGTAGCAAAATTTAACGGAAGACCCGGGCATGCTGATCAATTGCATTTTGACCTATGGTGGCGCGGAATAAACATCGCTCAAGACCCTGGGACATACCTGTATAATGGTTCTCCCCCATGGGATAATCGCTTGATGTCTGCTGATGTTCATAATACCGTTACAATTGACCAAAACGATCAAATGCTAAGAGTCGGAAAATTCTTATACTTAGAAAAGGCTCAGGGAATAATCGACTCAAGAAAAAATGACCCGAACGGAAACTGGAAAAGGATCGTTGGGCATCATGATGGTTACCGAAAATTAGGAATTAGACATCAACGTTCAGTAACAATGATTCGAAATGGCAAATGGATAATAGAAGACCACATTGACTATGAAAACCAATCCAAGGAAAACGACACTCATATCATAAGGTTGCACTGGCTCCTTCCCGATTGGGAATGGGAACTTATCCATCGAGAGGTTAATAAAATATCAATTGGATTATTATCTCCATTTGGTGAAGTACAATTGCATACAGAAATCATGCAATCAGAAATCCCCCTTAATCTCCAAGTCGTCCGTGCTGGGGAATTGGTTTATGGGGATGGCAAAATATCTCCTAACTGGGGGTGGGTATCTCTCATCTATGGTTCGAAAATACCCGCTTTGTCCTTTGGTTATCAAATTCAAACTTTTCTTCCCTTGAAAATATCAAGCGAATGGAATTTTCCTGATTATATTAAAGCATCTACTAAAAATGGTAAAAATGATTGAAGTCAAACTAATCCAATGCATATTTTGTTAATCCATCAAGCCTTTGCCTCTCTGGACGAGCCTGGAGGCACAAGACACCATGAACTAGCGCGTTTTTTTGCGAGCAAAGGGCATAAAGTCACAGTGATCGCCAGTCCTATAAGTTACCTTACGGGGAGATCACGCGACGAACATGTTCATTGGATTAGTCGCGAAAACTTGGATGAAAGGGTTACAATTTTACGGGTATATACTTATCCTGCACTTCATAAAAGTTTTGTTCATCGCATATTTAGTTTCTTAAGTTTCATGGTTTCGTCATTCATTATTGGTTTATCAGTAAAAGACGTGGATATTGTTTGGGGAACATCTCCCCCCATTTTTCAGGGACTAACCGCAAGTTTACTCGCAACCATAAAACGCGTTCCTTTTATATTCGAGGTGAGGGATTTATGGCCGGCTTTCGCTGTCGCTGTTGGTGTTTTAAAAAATCCCTTCCTAATTCGCGCATCAGAATGGTTAGAAAGATTTTTGTATCATTCAGCAGAAAATATTATTGTTAATTCTCCCGGCTTTATCTCTCATGTTACAGAACATGGTGGATTATCAATCACACTTATCCCCAACGGGGCCGATCCTGCAATGTTCGACCCATCTAATAGAGGGTTACGCTTTCGCAAGCAATATCACTTGGAAAACAAATTTATCGTGTTGTATGCGGGTGCCCACGGGTTATCCAATGATTTAGGAAACATCCTCAAAGCAGCAAATCTTCTGCGTAAGCAACCGAATATCATTTTTATATTAGTAGGTGATGGGAAAGAGAAACCTCACCTTGTGCAAAAAGCAGATGAAATGAGATTGCCAAATATCTTATTTTTACCTCCCATCTCAAAGAGGGAAATTCCAGAAATATTGGCTGCTGCAGATGCTTGTATTGCAACCTTAAAACCAATAGAGATGTATAAAACCGTCTATCCGAATAAAGTGTTTGACTACATGGCTGCTGGAAGACCTGTGATTTTAGCAATTGATGGGGTGATTAAAGAAATCATTGAGGAAGCCAACGCTGGAATACCTGTTCCTCCTGGTAATCCATCTTCTATAGCAAACGCTGTGATGCAATTGAACAAGGACCCAAACAAAGCAACAGAGATGGGTATACATGGACGGCAGATTATTGAAGCGCGATTCTCGAGAGAAAAACTTGCAGAAGAATTCCTGCAAGTGATTAATTCACTTGTTTAACCAAAGTGCTTAAATTAAATAAACTCCTATCGATTATATAATTTTCAAATTTTTGGGTTATACTTTGAGAAATCATTTTTTATACCAACGGCATATTGAGGTGCAAAATGGCTGAACTTACCCGATGGCAAATCTTGGATTTACTTAACCGTCCTGGACCATTATGGCTTACAGGAATTGATCTTAGTGGAATTGACCTTACACGGGCAAATCTTGAAAGAGCGAACTTGGAAGGCGCAAATTTAACAGGCACAACTTTAGCCCGTGCAAATCTACAGGGAGCAAATCTTGAAGGCGCGAATCTTACTAACGCAAACCTTGGCGGCGCCAATCTAACTCGAGCAAATTTGTTCGGAGCAAAATTAACTCGGGCAAATTTGTTCGGCACAAAATTAGAAGGCGCAAGTTTATTACGGGCAGTTATGGTTGACGCTAATTTAACAAAGGCAAATTTATATGGGGCGAATTTACGAAATGCAGATTTGACCGGAGTCCAATTGACAGAAGCAAACCTCCGTGCTGCAACATTGCCTGATGGATCTATTGGACGGACAACACAACCCCGCCCGAAATGACCAAAAACGGAAACCACTATGAAAGATAGGTGAAATTCAATAGTGACTCGTAAAAAATCAGCAGAAGATCTATCAATTGATGAACTGCGTCGTTTATTTGTTGAAAAAAGACGATCGACACGGCAGGATAGGTTAGAACGGTTTCGCAAAACCGGACGAATCATTTCCCTTGTATCAGTTGATGAGAGCGCCTCGCTTAATGAAATTAGATCAGATACAACAATTGAGGAAGAAAAACCAACCCCAAAAAGTCATAGAAGATTTTTTGATTTTTTCCTGTTAATAATTGAAGTGCTTGCTGTCGTTGGATTAATTTTTGTTCTTTTCAACGGATTAGAGATTATTAAACAATTAAATCAAGAGGTAGCCCAAGCCTTAGAACAACCGACATTAACCCCCACACCTTTAATTAAAGCGGTTGTATTGCCGTCTGGTCATACACCACCAAACGGCCCAGGTGGCGCCCAACCAAATGCATTAGAGATTCCCGAACATCTACGACCGATGGTGCAATCCTTAGCCAATATCCCAATCCCTACCGCAGGACCCCAGCAAGCTGTTCGTATCCAAATCCCTGCTATAGGCGTGGATGCTCCTATCGTTCAGGGAGACGGATGGGAACAATTAAAAAAAGGCGTGGGACAATACATTGGTTCTGCCAATCCCGGGGAAAATGGAAATATTGTCTTGTCTGCACATAACGATATTTTTGGAGAAATTTTTAGATATTTGGAGAAATTAAAGCCTGGAGATAAGATCATCATTTATACAAATCAACGATCTTATAATTACGTTGTGTCAAAGACTCAAATCGTTGAACCCACACGTGTCGATTTAATGGATTTTAGCAAAAAGCCTACCGTAACTTTGATTTCGTGTTATCCTTATTTAGTTGACAAACAAAGAATAATAGTTCAAGGATATCTGACAAAAAATAATTAAACAGGAGCAAATTAATGAGCAAAAAGAAAAAGCGAAAGGTCTCAAAAGGCTCTTCAATAAAAAAAACAGTCTCAATTTCAAAAGGGAAAAATGTTTCCCGACATTCTGCACTGCAAAGTTTTAACCCGGATTATTCGTACGTGATCAAGGATTTGCATAGAATTGGAATATTAGCGGGATCATTTATTTTAATCTTAGTCATATTGTCTTACTTTATTGGTTGAACAGCCTTCTCCTCTCAGGGGAACAAAACAAATCACTAAACGGAACGATCCTCGCGATCGTTTCGCTGTTTAAAAAGCACAAGAATGGTTTAATCAATTCTAAATAGCACTCTTATTTAATATCATTAACATATATAATCAATAAGAAACAGTATAATAACCAGACAAAATCTGCAAAACTGTAAAGTTACCTTCTAATTTTCGTCGGGGTTTTTTTATGACAAATCAAAATTCATCAGACGCTTCACCTCCATGGGGATCAACAGTAAAACTTGTAATCGGATTCACTGTTGTTGGGATAATCGGCGCCTTTCTAGTCCGGTTTAAAAATCTAATAGGCCCGTTACTTCTTGTATTTATCCTAAGTTATTTACTGCATCCATTGGCGAAACGGCTGAGTGAAAAGACAAGATTGTCCTGGAGAATGTCTGTCAATATCATTTTCATCATCTTAATCATCATATTACTTACTTCAGCCACAGCAATAGGATTGGTTGTTATTCAGCAACTTCAAAGTCTGATTAATGCAATTAACGACATTGTTGGTAATCTTCCACAAGCAGTGATGGATCTCTCTACACAAGAAATTCATATCGGGAACTATGTGTTTAACTTTTCTTCATATTTCAATACAAACAACATTGAAACGGTTTTACAGAAATTACTAGAGATAATTCAACCCATGTTAGGACGCGCGGGGGGTATATTAAGTTCAATGGCTTCTAGCACGGCAACTTCAATCGGCTGGACATTCTTTATTGCGATAATATCTTATTTTTTACTAGCAGATTTAGGAGACATACCAGATGTTTCTCGCTCTTTTAATATTCCTGGTTACGACAAAGACTTCAAGCGACTATGGCATGAATTATTACGAATATGGAACGCTTTCCTCCGTGGACAATTTGTTCTCTTTGTTTTTACTGCTGTGATTTATGCGATATTGATGGGGTTACTAGGCGTAAAGTACGTATTGGCAATCGCAATTATTGCAGGATTAGCGCGTTTCATTCCATATGCAGGCGCCTGGATTACTTGGATAATAATCGCCCTCGTTTCGCTATTTCAAAGCGGGAATTACTTCGGTCTCGAAAACTGGCAATTCATGCTTGTTGTGCTCGGAGTTGGATTTATTGTTGATACAATATTCGATAATTTTATAGCACCACGTATTCTCGGTAAATCATTAGGAGTAAATCCAGCATTGGTCTTATTGGCTGCGATCATTGGCGCCAATCTGATTGGGTTGATTGGAGTATTGTTGGCTGCGCCAGTACTAGCGACATTAAAACTTTTTGGTCAATATATCACCCGAAAGATGCTTGACATGCCCCCATTCCCTGAACCCGAACAAGAAATTGAACCATTGAGATATCCATGGGTTGTATGGGGTGAAAAATTTTGGTCATGGATAATCCAGAAAGCGCGCCTGATAATAAAAAAAGGGGATTCGCAGAAATAAAAATTCCTTTCTCAATAAGAAAGGAACAAATTGTTGAACCCAATAAAATTTTATTAAGATACCATTTAGGCATTCTCATAAAGTCTTCCGCGAATATCAACAATTTTTCTGCGGAGTTTGTCGTCTCGTTCAAGCAAATCAGATATCTTTTCACACCCATACATCACCGTTGTGTGGTCTCTTCCCCCTAGTAATTTTCCTATTTGAGGTAGTGAAATATCCAATTCCTCTCTTAGCAAGTACATAGCAATTTGCCTGGGTAACGCGATGTTCCGAGATCGGTTTCGTTTCCTGATATCTTCAATGGATATATTAAATGCTTCCGCAACTGACTGAATTAAGTATTCAGGTTCAATGGTATTTCTATGTGGGAGCATATCTGCTAAAGCAAGGTTAACCAAATCTGGTGCCATATCCATACCCCATAGGTTCGCGTATGCTACGATACGAGTCAATGCACCTTCCAATTCCCGGATATTTGATTGAAAGTGTCGTGCAATCACTTCGATAATTTCATCAGGAACCTGATGATTCTCTCGATCTGCCTTCGAGCGGAGAATCGCCATTCTCGTTTCAAAATCCGGAGGTTGAATATCTGCAGCTAGACCCCATTCAAAGCGTGAACGCAACCGCTCTTCTAAGGTTAACATCGCCTTCGGGGGCCGATCTGATGAGATAACAATTTGTTTGTCTTGTCCATGTAGAGTATTGAATGTGTGAAAGAATTCTTCTTGCGTGGATTCTTTCCCGGCAATGAATTGAATATCATCAATAAGAAGAACATCTATCCGGCGATACTTTTCGCGGAATGCTTGAGTTGTGCGCTTACGAATTGCGTTAATTAAATCATTAGTAAATTCTTCAGACGAAACATACAAAACCTGAAGTCCATCATCTAAACAATGATTTCCAATAGCATGCAAGAGGTGTGTTTTTCCTAACCCAACGCCACCGTATAAGAATAGTGGATTATATGCTTGTGATGGTTTCTCTGCAACAGCAAGGCTAGCAGCATGAGCAAGCCTATTACTTGTACCAACAATGAAATTATGAAAACCATATTTTGAATTTAAATTGGTGTCATTTGTTCTAGCCTGCGTGTCCGCATTATTCTGAATAACTTTGACAGATGGCTCAGAGAAAGAGGATTCTTGCCACACGATAAAGTGGACATCAACGGTTCTATTTAGGATTCCAGAAAGTATTTGGACAATTGTGCTCGTAAGTCGATTTTCTAACCAATCGCGTGCATATGCATTCTTCACACCAACGATGAACACCCCATCTTCGAAAGATACAAATTCAGTGTCTCTCACCCATGTATCAAACGATGCTTTGGGCATATCCATTTGCAATTGTCCAAGAGTAGCGTGCCAGGCTTGCACGGGTCTCATTTACAGCGTTCCTCCACTTCCTTAGATACCTAATAAATCCGTGATATTAACCTAACGGTATAGGTTAACCAGAACGAGCGATATTCCTCTGATACCGCTTGCTAGTACAAGCAGATATTTTCAATATATAACCCCCAATAATCATTATCATTAGAAATAAATTCTAACAGACAAGTAAGGGAAGTTGCAATACTCTTACCCTACGGAACTCTAAAAATACTGAATTCTTTAAGATTTCTTATCTTAAAATATTCATATATAAAGAACAATGATTCCTAAATGTAATTGCGTTTAAATATACCCCACTTTTAGCACAAGCATCTTGAGTACTCCCATATATAGGGTCACATACTGGTTTTTTGAGATAATATCCCATAGTTACGGGTTAATACTTAAAGAATTCATGCTTTGGTTATTTAAAAAAAGAGACGGACCTTAATCATTTTTCTGAAATTCTAACATCGAGAAAATTGGTAAATATGCAAATACTTCAATTCATCCTTTCGTGGCTTCATTTTTCTAACAACCACTAGTCCTTTCCTATGGGAAACGAAAGAATAGAATTGAACAATATTACAATCCTCAAACATTATGTTAACGAATTTCATTCATTCAATAGTTATCCTTATCGTAAACGTCTGATCATCAAAAAAAGATCATTCGTTTTAACGATATAGCAAATATTTAAAGATTTGAAATAACATTATTTCTAGAGAATTATTCTAGGAAAAAATTAAGGAGATTTAATATGGCAAAGGTTATTGGTATTGATTTAGGGACAACAAACAGCGTTGTAGCAGTTATGGAAGGGGGAGATCCAACAGTTATAACAACAGCGGAAGGTTCTCGGCTTTGTCCATCTGTCGTGGCATTTAACAAGAATAACGAGCGCCTTGTTGGACAAACAGCAAAGCGCCAAGCAGTGATCAATCCTGAGAATACGGTTTTTTCAATCAAGAGGTTTATGGGGCGGCGGTACGATGAGGTAGAAACAGAGCGCAAGATGGTCCCCTATAAAGTTGTCAAAGGTCCTGCAGGTGATGCGCGGGTCAGGATTCCTCAAACAGGGAAGGAATATAGCCCACAAGAAATTTCCGCAATGATCCTAAGCAAATTAAAAAACGACGCTGAGGCTTATTTGGGAGAACCCGTATCAAAGGCTGTCATCACTGTGCCTGCATACTTTAATGATAGTCAAAGACAGGCTACGAAAGATGCAGGGAAGATTGCAGGGCTGGATGTTCAAAGAATCATCAACGAGCCAACCGCGGCTGCCCTTGCTTATGGATTGGATAAAAAGGAAAACGAGACTATTCTTGTTTTCGACTTGGGAGGTGGCACATTTGATGTCAGTATACTTGAGGTTGGTGATGGTGTTGTTGAAGTAAAAGCAACAAACGGGGATACTCACTTAGGTGGTGATGATTGGGATGAGCGGATCGTCAAATGGATTGCAGATGATTTTATGAAATCACAAGGCATCAATCTCCGAGAAGATCGTCAGTCATTACAGCGATTACGTGAAGCAGCAGAAAAAGCAAAGATTGAACTTTCAAGTGTAATGCAAACAGAAATCAACTTGCCGTATATTACTGCTGATGCTTCAGGTCCAAAACACTTACAAACCAATCTAAGCCGCTCGAAATTCGAACAATTAACTGAAGATCTTGTTGAAAGATTGCGCAAACCTTTCAATGCAGCCTTAAACGATGCAGGACTTATGCCTAGTGATATCGATGAAATCGTATTAGTTGGGGGTGCAACCAGAATGCCTATGGTTCAAGATTTGGTTCGGTCCTTGATCAATAAGGAGCCTCATAAAGGAGTAAATCCTGATGAAGTTGTTGCTATTGGAGCAGCAATTCAAGGTGGTGTTCTCAGCGGGGAAGTCAAGGATGTGCTATTACTAGATGTTACCCCTCTCTCATTAGGCGTCGAAACGCTCGGTGGCGTAATGACCAAATTGATTGAGAGAAACACGACAATTCCTGTAAAAAAGACAGAAGTCTTTTCAACGGCTGAGGACAATCAAACCGCTGTAGACATTCACGTTTTACAAGGCGAACGACCGATGGCTACTGACAATATGAGCCTTGGAAGATTCAGACTAGAAGGTATTCCACCAGCGCCAAGAGGAATTCCACAAGTTGAAGTAACTTTTGATATTGACGCAAACGGCATATTAAACGTCACTGCACGCGACAAAGCCACAGGTAAAGAGCAGAAAGTAACGATAACGGCTTCGACTAATTTATCTGAAAACGACGTTGATCGTATGATACGTGAAGCAAGAGAGCATGAAGCTGAAGACCAACGCTTACGTGATTTAATTCTTGCTCGCAACTTGGCTGACAATCTTACTTACCAAACAGAAAAATCTTTGCGCGAATTAGATGGAAAAGTTCCTGCAGATGAAAGATCTAATATTGAAAGCAAGATCGAGGAATTGAAAAAAGCAAAAGATAGTGATGATATCGAGAAAATCAAACGATTGACTGAGGAACTACAAAACGCGTCCCACGCCCTTAGCCAACAACTCTATGCACAACAGAACAAACAACAACCAACAGGAGAAACATCCTACGGATCTAAAGGTGGAAATGGAAAAGATGCTTCACCAAGCAAGGATGAAGAAGGTGAAGTTGTTGAAGGCGAATTCAGAGAAGCATAGGATCGACAAGACTAAAATTAAATCCCCGACCAAACTGTTCTGAGGTCGGGGACTTTTTTTTTAAATAACCACACATCGAAATGGAAATGATTTATCGTATTAAATCCGCCATAAAGAATACAATAAAATAATCCGAGAATTTGACCATAAAAAGACAATGCTTGTTGTTCCGTAGCAGTAACCATTGAAAAAAATCATTCAGGCACAAAAACCCATCCCGTTAAATTATCCTACACGATTTGTTACTGTTCTTATCGATTGTTAATCTGCTTACTTAAAAAAAGAGGGTAAACCATGAAGAATATTCCCGTTAAATAATTGTATGATGTGATAGAATTTATCAAATGCACGAGCAAAAATCACCTACAATCCTATCGTTTCTTCCCTCATTTATCATTTTGTCTGCAATTGGTTGGGGAGGATTAATATTTCTATTGACCAAAACATTGCCAAACATCGGGCCACGGTGGCTTTTCTTTTTCTTTAGCGTATTTGCGGTTACGGGTACAGTAATGCCTATAATCATTTTGCTCAATCGCAGATTTCCTAGCAAACCCCCGGCTTCGCAATTTGTGATTATTAGGGAAGCCATTTTAGTAGGCATCTATTTTCCAATTCTTGCATGGTTGCAATTAAGTAGAGTATTAACGCCAATATTAGCATTATTATTGGCGATTGGGGTATCCTTAATTGAGTGGTTATTACGCTTACGGGAAAAAAGCCGCTGGGAACCATAAAAAAAACATTATGAAACCTTTTCGAATAGGGTGGTGTTATTTATATAAAGTCTTGAAGCACCATTAAACAACGAATTGCTATGATCAACCAATATATACAACCATGAGGATCCATTAATCATATTTCAAAATCGCAGGATCTATTACTGAACCAATAGTAATGAAAACGATTTCTAAGCCAGTTCAAGACACAAATTATTTCTTTGTAAGCCATGGCTGTTCAAAAATCTATAGATTATAGATAAATTTATATTATTTTTCAGAAGATAAGGTACTAGATCAATCGCAAGCCAAGATGATCGTAGGAAGAGAAAATTTATTCGATAAATTCAAAAATACATCTATATAAGAGCACCCCTATGGGATAAGATAGCCTCAATAGTATTATCAGATACTCTTAAATAGAATATTATGAATAAAAGCGGAAATACAATACAAATCATCACACAAATGAAAAACAATCTAATCCTTTTTTACCCATACATCATTCTTACAGAGCAGGCATTTGCACTACAATATAGAATTCGATGTACTTTGGAGAATGCACAATGAAAAATATGCAAGAGCAAGTTATGCGCGTATTAAAGGCTACCAGCAGAACCTTTTATCTTCCTGTCGTGAGGTTACCACAAGGTTTGCAAGAATCAGTAGCATCCGCATATCTTTGCATGCGTGCAATTGACGAGATCGAAGATCATGACGAATTAGATCGTATATTAAAAGCAAAAATTCTACGCAAGGTGAGCCAGATACTTCAAACGCAGACTTTCGTCGGCAAAAAAATGGTTAAGGACCTGGAGCAATTATTTTATTCTCATAGAAACACATTACCAGAAGTAACTCTGAGGCTCGGAGAGTGGATAACCTACTCACCCGATACAATCGCTCCAAGAATCCTAGATGCAGCAATCTCTTTAGCAGAGCGAATGGCTCAATGGGTCGACCGTAATTGGTCAATCGAAACCAAAGCCGATCTCGACGGTTACACATTCAGCGTAGCAGGGGCAGTAGGCTTATTAATGTGCGATATTTGGGCTTGGTTCGATGGAACCCAAATCAACCGCATTAGTGCAGTTCGCTTTGGCAGAGGATTACAAGCGGTCAATATCCTTAGGAATCGAACCTCCGATTTAAAAAGGAATGTGGACTTCTTTCCTGCTGGTTGGGAAGCAGAAAATATGTTTACCTACGCACGATCCAATCTTGAATTGGCGAAAGCAGAAATTAAAACTATGCCACAAAAAGCATTTGAATATTTCGTCGAAATTCCTTTGCTCTTAGCTGAAGCAACTCTCGATGCCCTGGAACGGGGAGAAGAAAAACTAAGTAGGCGTCAAGTACTTGCAATTGTTCAAAATCTCCAGTAAGAAGAACAACCTCATTAATTATCCCAATCTTGTCGGATTCACTAAGTATTCAATCTCAGGATTCTTCTTATTAGTCCATACAGTGACGATAGCATTGTCAGGAAAAAGTCAGAAAGATCATTAGCAACGCCCATTTCGTAAAATCAAGTTAAATGATCTCTACTTGGATTGAAAGTAGTTCCAAAACATAAATACGTAAAATAAGAGACCAACGGTATAAGCAGAATCGAAATCTTACAAAACCCGAATACCCAAAAAAGGCAAACCATTTCCACAAGTGATTGTCCGAGTGTTCCATACGACAATTAATCCGTTACAATATAAGAAATTAATTCATTACTTTCGGGAGAATCATCGTGAAATCCGATATCGATCAATTGATGTTCAATAATAATGTCGACGCATTATTAGTAACAGGACCTGCTCAACATAATCCATATATGACATACCTGACAGGAGGTGGGCACCTTACTTACGCTGATTTGATTAAGAAAAGGGGAGAAAAACCAATATTATTTTATAACCCAATGGAACGAGAAGAAGCCGCAAAGACTGGGTTGCCAACTAAAAACCTCTCCAATTACCATTACCTGGAATTGCTAAAGGAATCTAATGGTGATCACATCAAAGCCAAAGCAATGCGTTACCAGAAGATGCTAATCGAAGTAGGGTTAACATCAGGGAATATAATTATCTATGGAAACGCAGATGCTGGTGAGAGTTTTGCAATATTTTCCGAGTTACAGAATTTGATGCCAAAACTAATTCTGCAAGGCGAATCGAGCAATGCAATGCTCTTGCAAGCAATGGCAACAAAAGATAATCATGAGATCCAGCGAATGCGTAAGATGGGCACAATAACCACAGAAGTCGTAGGATTGGTTGCTGATTTTCTAACAAGCCAACAAGTAAAAGATGATGTGTTGGTCACGTCAGACGACAAACCAATTACTATTGGTGATGTAAAAAACAAAATAAATCTTTGGTTAGCAGAGCGGGGCGCAGAAAACCCGGAAGGTACAATCTTTGCAATCGGACACGATGCGGGGATCCCGCACAGTTCGGGAAATCCACAAGATTATTTAAGGCTTGGAAAAACCATCGTTTTTGACATATTCCCCTGTGAAGCAGGGGGAGGTTATTTTTATGATTTCACACGAACTTGGTGTTTGGGTTACGCCCCGGATGAAGCCATATCGCTATACGAAGATGTGCATGCAGTCTACCAACAAGTGATGAATGAATTGCACCTCAACAAACGCTGTGAAATATATCAGGATAGAACTTGTGACCTATTTGAAGCACGCGGACATCAAACAATCAGAAGTAATCCCAATACTCTCGAAGGATATGTTCATTCTTTAGGACATGGACTGGGTTTGCATATTCACGAAAAACCTTGGTTTGGTCGCAGTGCTTCTGATAAAGATATTCTTGCGCCTGGTGTTGTTGTTACAATTGAACCCGGGTTATATTATCCTGAGCGGAATCTCGGCTGCCGTTTAGAGGACACAGTGTGGGTAAAACCAGACGGCAAGATGGAAATCCTTAGCCAATATCCTCTAGACCTTGTTCTGCCAATGAAGAGAAAATAACGTTATTTAGCTTGTGTGAAAAGAGTCGGCAATGGATCAAGTCAAACAAATGGTAGATAATAGATTCCAAAGTGATATTCCTATTCGAATCCTCGGTGTTGAAACATCATGTGACGAAACCGCCGCTGCAATCGTCGAGAATGGACGAATCATTCTATCCAACATCGTTGCTTCCCAAGCAGATTTGCACGCACAATTCGGAGGCGTATTTCCAGAAGTGGCTTCCCGCCAACATATCAAAACCATATTTCCTGTAGTACAACAAGCGCTTAAAAATGCCCATATCGGTCTGTCTGATTTAGATGCAATTGCTGTCACACGAGGACCAGGATTACCTGGTTCACTTGTGGTTGGCATGAATGCAGCCAAAGGAATGGCGATGGGGTGTGGTTTACCATTATTGGGGGTGAATCATCTTGAGGGACACCTATACTCCGCATGGTTAGCGCATGATGGGATTGAAGAAAGCATTGAGCAAGAGAATAAGGAACTTCCGCCCGAACCACAATTTCCCCTCCTCGCCTTGATTGTCTCAGGTGGTCATACAGAATTGATCTTAATGCATGGACACCTCGACTATGAACGACTTGGGGGAACGCTTGACGATGCTGCGGGAGAGGCTTTCGACAAAATCGCACGTCTCTTAGGGTTCCCCTACCCCGGAGGCCCATCTATACAAAAGGCATCAAAAGAGGGAAATCCAAAAGCGTTTGAATTCCCTCGTGCATGGCTGAATGAAAGATGGGATTTCTCATTCAGCGGGTTAAAAACCGCTGTCTTAAGAGAGGTAAAGAAATTGGAAAAGGTATCCCAGAATTTACCGGTTAATGACCTTGCAGCCAGTTTCCAAGAGGCAGTAATCGACGTACTAGTCGGTAAGACACTCAAAGCCGCAAATGAATACCAAGTCAAGGAGATCATTATAGCGGGTGGTGTCTCTGCAAACGAGGCTCTACGCCTGAAATTCAAACAAGACTCTCCTTATCCATTACATATTCCACCCATACAAATGTGTACAGATAATGCAGCAATGATCGCAGGTTTAGGTTATTACCGCTTCATCGCTGGTCAACGAGATACCTATGACATGGATGTCTTGCCCAATTGGCCCCTCTCTGAGGCTTCTTCATTATAAATAATCCAACGATAAACTAATGTTATTACCATTTGCTTGCATACTTTTCGACTTCAACCAAAAGACAGTTTGTTCAAGAATTTCCAATAATATGTAAATAAAATCAACATTGAGCCAGTTGCATATTAACATGTATTGGCAGCCTGACAACAGCATCATTTCGTTATGCTAACCAAGAAGTCATTACTATTTTGGGGGCAAGTTTGAGATCGTCTAAATGACGGAGACTATTTCTATCCATGGCTCTTAAATCCACGTCTCAATCTCTGACATTAAGGGATGCACGGATAGGGGATATTTAAGTGATGGGTATTATATTTTTACCACGGCAAAGATCACCATCGCTAAATTTGAAGACCAGGTATATGAAAGGAAATTATACTCGTACTCCGGTTAACACCAAATTAGTCGTTCACGGTAAGTACTGGATGTGATCTTCAGAACTGACAATGCTCTTGCTAAGTCTTCTATAAGTAAGAATAGCCAAGAAAACCAGCAAGGCAAAACCCCAACTCAACAAAAGTACTTTAGGAAAAGCATTTGCCCCATTTGAAATTTCCATCCCGACAAACCAAGGGAGAATAATTCCTCCCGCACTACCAACAGCCCAGAGAATCCCGTTTCTTGTCCCAGTAATTTGGATCATTCGTTCCGTTATTGCAAATGTTATCGGGAACAATGATGCAATCGAAAGCCCAACACCCAAGATCATTATCCAGGCTGCGGTTATAGAACCCGGGAATATTAGGACGAGACTTATACTACCAATTGCTCCTAAGAGACAAGCGAGGACTAATCTTCTTGGGGTAAATTTAATTGCCAGCGGGATCATCAATAAGCGACCAACTGTGATTGCCACCCAAAATGCCGTGTTAAATAATGATGCAGTACGCATATCTCCAAGAGCACTGCTTGTAATAAATGTATGAATCCAACCCCCAAAACTAACCTCTGCTCCTACATATAATAAAAATAGGATTGCAAAAGCCACAAAAGAGAAAATCGGAAGTGGAGCAGCACTTTCCTCCACAGTTCTCGACCTGATGTTAGGCGATGGACTTCGCCAAGCCAAGATTATCCCAGGAATTAGCAACAATCCGATTATCAAGTACGAGAAAACCCCACCATAGGGCACTCGATCGAAAAAAGACACAATTAGTGGCGAAAAAACACTGCCAAGTCCAGCAAAGAAAAACATTGCTGTGAGAAATGGCCCGGATTTATGTCCATGCACCCAAGCGAGCAATGTATTACTGCCAACATCGACACCTCCAAGCATTACCCCAGTAAAAAATATAAATACAAGCATGAAACCAAGGGAGGGAAGCCAAGGAATACTAACAGTAATCAATGCGGAAGCGATGAATATAAACATCAATATCCGATGACCGGAGACACGATCATATAAGCGACCAAATAATAATGATCCGATCAGATAGCCAAACGACCTTGCTGAAAACAACAATCCTATCTGACTAACGCCCACCTGTGCTTGAGTGGATAAATAATGCAGCGTCGGACCTAAAGATGATATGATCGCTCCAAGAACAAAATAAGCATAAAAATATACGAAAGTTTGTCGTTTAGAAGTGACACTTTCGAACATTAGAATGCGTTTGAACATAAAGTTTGATCCCATTATTAGATTGGTGAGGATTGATTTCGTTTGTTTTTTATAGATTCAATTCATATTCGCAACAATGAGTATCAAGCGCAAGAACCGGCTATAGAAAGAGAACTAATATAGAAAATAATGAGTTTTTATCCGAAAGAATCACTCGCTGTTCACCGAAATTAAGGTTAACGTTCTTACCTCATCACGCAACTTATCGCGCTAGGGCAACAAAACCTATCAACATCCCCAATCTCCTTAGATGTTCTTCTAAGAGAATAGATGCCTTTGAAAGAAAAAGAGCGGTGCCGCGTTTTCTAGTGTAATCCCGTAAGCATTTAGTTTCTTTAAGAACAGAGTCCTTCTCAACACATTAATCATCTTCTCAATCATTGCGAATGTAATTATATTATTCTCTAGTAAAACGGCTGAAGAATATCATCATTTGATGGTATTGATTCCAGGCACCTATTGCAAAATTCCTTATCTTATCTTCTCAAGTCTTTCTTGCTGGTCATAACCCGCTAACCAATAGGATACTAGATATATTTCTTCCTATTCAGAATCATGCTTGGTCAAATAAATTAAAGGTAACGATAATATAGTCATCCCATATTTTATTAGCAGATTGAAGATAAAAATATCAAGAACGGCTGACCATGGTAACGTGAATGCAAACGCTCCAACTGCAAAGATGATGTTGTCAATCGGTACACTGACGCTATTGCTCACTAACACACGTAACCATTGATAACGTCTTGTAATTTTCGTGACAAACCATTGGTAAACCTCAGTATCTGTTAACTCAGAAAAGACTTCGGCAATAATTGAAGCAACAACTATTCTCCAAACTGGAGCCATAATTGTTTTAAATGCCGCATTATTATTCCAACCAGGGGCAGGAGGCACATTACTAATCCAAACGAAATACAATGCCATTAACAAATTAATAACACCCGCAGCAATAACCAACGCCCTCGCATTATGGTGCCCCAGAGCCTTATGCACAACATCGCGCAAAGTGAAGGTGACGGGATAAATAAATGTGCCCATGTCGACTGCTAACCCTAACACATACCCAATCTTTAGGCTCGCGATATCTGACAGCATCTGTGCTGCAATATATGCTGCGACTGCTAGGGTTCCAACAATGCTCATCTTAAAATCTCCAAATTATTAAACCAGGACTCCTAATTTTCAGAACATTTATCAAATGCTGTGCTATATGGTAAAAATATGTTTTCGTTATTAGTATAGCAATGACTTCGAATGACATTTCTCAAATTCTAGAAGATTGAACAAATTTTATTTGAAACACTCATAGGAGAATACTATAATATTGTGGCTTTACGCCCGCCAAAACCCTCTTCTCAAAGGTCTAACTTCCTCCGCAGTGATAAACGCATTATCATCTACCCCTAGTACAATTTTCTCTACTTCCTTAACCTGCTTGCGTAATACACTACTAATTAAAATCGTAACCATGCCATCACGACCTCTGGCTGGCAATTCGGTAACTGCATATCCCATTTCTCGCAATCGATTTGCAATTGCAGACCCCAAATTAGGACTAATGATCCTTAAATACATATGACCAATAGCCATCTTCTCATCAAGGAACATCCCAACCACATTCCCCGTTGCAAACCCCGCAGCATATCCAACGATATTTAACAAATTATCCAAATTACTTAGCACCGAAGTGATCACAAATATATAAACGGATGCCTGTAAAAAACCAAGTATCCATGCATATCCTTTTTCCCCTCTAATCACAAACAATACTCGAACTGTATCCAGGGACATACCCACGATACGTAAACCGAATATAAGCAATGCCTGTAATAAAGCATCTATTGTAAAAATCAAACTCATTGATTAATTCTCCACAAACCCATCCCATCTGAAGAAACAACTTCTTTTACAGGTAGAGATGCTTTGTTAATTAGAAAGATCATTAAACTATCAAATAAAACCTGTTAATCCAACTCTCTGTTTTTTTCATGCTTCATGGCTGGAACATACAAATCCAGAGTATATTCCTTTACCATCCGGCGCATACTGAATTGAGGAGCAAGCGTCCGAATTGATTCTTTCATCCGAGAAATCCACTCCCCTGGTAAATTATCCGAAGAACGCAAATTATAATAAAGCGGGATAATCTCATTTTCTAATGTATCATACAAACTCTGAGAATCCATTTCGTCTTGACGTTGAGGATCATCATAATCGGTGTCATCTCCAATAGCCCATCCATTACGACCATTAAAACCCTCGCGCCACCATCCATCCAATACTGAAAAATTCAATGCTCCATTCAATGCCGCTTTCATACCGGAGGTGCCTGATGCTTCGTTGGGGCGTCTTGGTGTGTTCAACCACACATCGACACCTTGAACCAAATAGCGAGCCAGATTCATATCATAGTCTTCGAGAAATACCAATCTTCCTCCGTTCTCAGCCTTTTTAACAGCACGATATACTTCCTGAATGAGCAATTTCCCTGGCTCGTCAGCAGGATGGGCTTTTCCTGCGAAGATAATTTGCAATGGCATATTTGGTTGATTTAGAATACCCAACAACCGATCTAGATCCCTGAGTATCAAATCTGCCCTTTTATAAGTAGCAAATCGTCTTGCGAATCCAATCGTTAAGGTATAAGGATCTAACAGGGCACCTGCTGCAATGACCTGAACAGGATGAACAGTAGTGTTCAACCACTGTTTCCGTGCACGATCACGCATGTATGCAATCAATTTGCGTTTCAAATGGCGTCTTATTTCCCAAATCTCTGAATCTGGGATATCCTCAATTTTAGCCCAAACCTCTGGGTCATCCGCATGTTCAATCCAATCCATTCCAAGGTAACCATTGTATAAATGAAACAAGCGCCTTGCAATCCACGTTCCTGAATGGATGCCATTGGTAATATATGTAATAGGAACATCATCTTCTTTTAGATCAGACCAGATAAAATGCCAAATTTTCCGCGCAACATGACCGTGTAATTCTGAAACCCCATTACGTCGTTCAGCAGTGCGAAATGCTAATAATGGCATACTATAAAGTTCACCCCAAGGCTGTTTCCGACGAGCCAAATCAATAAATGCATCTCGGTCTAATCCAAGTTCTGTCCAATAATTAGAAAAGTATTTATCAATCAACCATAATGGGAATTCATCACTACCAGCAGGAACAGGGGTGTGCGTTGTAAAAATCGTGGTCTTTTTTATCTTATCGAGCGCTTCTTCAAATACAATACCGCTTGCAACCATTTCACGAGCCCTTTCTAGAGTTTGAAAAGCAGAATGTCCTTCGTTCATATGCCATACTTGTGGGTTATAACCTAACATTCGCAAGGCTCGTACGCCTCCTATCCCAAGGATAATCTCTTGAGAGATGCGTAACTCCAGATCACTAATGTACAATTTCGAAGTTAATTCTCGGTCTGCAGGAGCATTCTCCTCCACATCGGTATCCAACAAAAACAATGGGTTTCGTCCAACTTGAATCTTCCAAAGTTGCGCCAAGACCTCTCGACCTGGGAGATCCACAGAAATATTAAGTTGTTCACTGTCTTGCCCAAAAACAGGAAGCACTGGTAAATCATTAAAATCAAGATGAAAATTACGCGCTTCCTGCCAACCATCCTCTGTAATATGTTGAGTGAAATAGCCGCGTGTATAAAGAAATCCAATCGCGACAAGGGGTAAACCCAAATCACTTGCTTCTTTGATATGGTCTCCTGAAAGAACTCCTAAACCGCCCGCATAGATAGGTAATGTCTCATGCAATCCGAATTCTGTCGAGAGGTAAGCGATTGGCAACTTAACAAACTTAGAAGCAGTCTCATCAATACTTGACCACGTATTCTCCCCTTTCATATACTCATCAAATTCTTTGAAGATATGATCGTACAAATCAAGATAATAAAGGTCATATGTGACGGCGTTCAAACGTGCTCGTTCAACCTGTCGAAGGAACTTTACAGGATTATGATAAACCTGCTCCCAGGTCTCCTGATCAATGAAACGAAATAATCGCTCAGCATCAGGGTACCATGTCCACCAAAGATTGTACGCCAGTTCACCCAAGCGTTTTATTCGACGGGGAAGGCTAAAGTGATTTCGGATTTCTGTTCGATATGTTTCCATAAAGTTTATTCCCTTGCAAAGATACGCCCGGACAAGAGTTTAATTCCAACATTCCACAAATCAAGTATCTAAAAACCTACTATCATATGGAAAGCTCATATGTCTCGCTTGTTCCGGGTGTAATACTAATTCAAATTATTGATAACACGTTCGTTATGAAAGAATACAAATTATCTTACCACCATTTATATGAAGTAATAATCAAAACCGGTTTCAGTTCATAAACTTGATTATAACAAACACTCCAATCGGATGCAATCACCACAATTTTTATTCAGGGTTACACACCGAACCTGGTTCTCCAATCCAGTAAAATGATAGCATCTTAGAGCAGTTTCATTTCTTGTAATCTAAACACTAAAGAGATACAATACTTATAGCCAAATTTTCTTTACACCAAGAGTCTCTAGAATATGAACAACACCGTACAACTCTTTGCCACATGCCTCATAGACACCCTAAAACCGAAAATTGGAGAAGCCGTTGTTCATGTTTTGAATCACGTTGGAACACAAGTAGAATTCCCTTTAGAACAAACTTGCTGCGGGCAGCCTGCCTTTAACGCCGGAATGCGGTCCCAAGCCAGAAAGATGGCAGAACATACAATCCAGGTATTTGAGAAATCTCAAAATCCAATCATAATTCCATCCGGTTCTTGCACATCAATGATTCGTCACAGTTATCTAGAATTATTTTCTGGTGATGAAACTTGGCTTCATCGTGCCCAAAACCTAGCAGCGCGTACTTATGAATTTACTGAGTTCCTTGTCGATATTCTTGGGGTCGAGGATTTAGATGTTAGTTTTCCCCATAAAATTACTTACCACCCATCTTGTCATCTACTTAGAAATCTTGGAATTGACCGACAACCACGCACGCTTTTGGCTAATATTCGAGATGCAGAATTTATTGAACTTCCCCATGCAACGGATTGCTGTGGTTTTGGAGGTGTCTTTTCCGCTGATCAGCCAGAAATATCCACAGCCATGCTTAATAGAAAAATCGAGAACATCATCAGCACATCCGCGCCTTATGTCATAACCTGTGATACTGGTTGTCTTCTAAACATTAGTGGAGGCGTCCATCGAAAGAAGTTGCCTCAAAAAGTTCTGCACATCGCTGAAATTCTGGATAATTTCAAAACATAGACTCCTATTTTACACAACATGGATTCACCATGAAGATATTCAAACAAAAAATCCGTCAAGCACTGAATGACCAAGTCCTTCAGGCAGCCTTGGATGCCAATGCTGAGAGAAGGAATGCTGCGCGTTTGACTGCCCTTGCTTCTCTACCAATAAATTACGAAGAAGCCCAGGAACAAGCTTATAAGATCCGTAAAAATGTAATTGATAATTTAGAAAAGTATCTTGAACTATTCATACAAAACGCAAAAGCAAATGGATTGATCGTTCACACTGCAGAAAACGCAATTCAAGCAAGGGAAATCATTCTTGGAATCGCAAAGAATAATAATGCAAAACTCATCGCAAAATCAAAAAGCATGGTAAGCGAAGAAATATTATTAAACCAATGCTTAGAAGACTCAGGAATACAAACCGTAGAAACTGATTTAGGCGAGTATATTATCCAACTTCGTGGTGAACACCCATCTCACATCATAACACCAGCAGTTCATCTCCTCAGAAATCAAGTCGGAGAAACTTTTCAAAAGAAATTGGGAATACCTTACACAACCGATATTCCTATTCTCACCCAAGCGGCTCGAAAAACCCTCAGAAAGATATTCCTCGATGCCGATATTGGGATTTCAGGTGTCAATTTTGGCGTCGCCGAATCAGGTACTCTATGCATTATTACAAACGAAGGAAATGGGCGGATGGTAACAACAATGCCCAAAATCCATGTCGCACTCATGGGCATAGAACGCATTGTTCCTACACTAGAGGATCTTGTAAAAATGCTTGACTTGTTACCTCGTTCCGCTACAGGTCAGGAAACAACTGTCTATACGCAATTTATTCATAGCCCTCGCAGTAATAACGACTTGGATGGACCGCTCAAAAGGCATTTAATCCTTGTTGACAATGGACGCAGAAATACCAATAAATCACCCATCCAAGATGTGCTGCTTTGTATCCGTTGCGGTGCATGTATTAACGCATGCCCTGTTTTTCGTGAAATCGGCGGGCATGCCTACATCGGAGAAAAAGGAGAATTTACCCCATACCCAGGTCCAATTGGGTCTGTAATATCCCCTGCATTATTTGGCGAATCTAAATTCGGTCATCTTGCGCAGGTTTGCAGTCTTTGTGGTGCATGCAAAGAAGCATGCCCAATAAACATCGATCTACCAAATTTATTGCTGCGCGTCCGCGCTGGTGGAAAAGAAATCCATTCTAAGAAACAAAATTTTCAACCACGGGGACTTACTGCACCACTCATCTATAGTCTACGAATATTTTCCTTCATCATGCAACACCCCAAATTGCTTCTCGTCCTCCAAAAAACACTTGGTTTATTTAGCACTATCTTCTCGCTGGGCAAACCATGGATTAATTTACCTCCCTTTTCAGGTTGGGGTTATTCGAAGGATATACCTACACCGGTTAAACACCCGTTCCGAGAACAATGGGTGAAAAAAGCAATTTCATTTAAAGAGCCGCCTGGAAACTTCAAACCATCACATGCTTTAATGGATCAACAAAAATCCCTACATGGAGGTTCGAAAAGAAAAAGTCTCTCTGTAAAAAACCGCACAATATTAATCCATAAATTCGAAAGAGAATTCACAACGCTCGACGGAAAATTCTACATTTGCTCAAAAGATACACTGGCTGATAAAGTAATCGAACTCCTTAAATCCTTAAAAACCGAACAAATTATTTCTTGGAACGTAAGAGGTAAATTTGAAAAGATTATCGATTCACTAATAGAAAACAACATTGCAATCAATTTATGCATGCCATCCAATGCTAAAGTTGGATTAACAGGGGTTACAGCAGCAGTAGCAGAAACCGGTTCGATAATGCTTACCTCCGGGGAAGGAAAACCCCTCAGCGCTTCTTTACTCCCCGAAACCCACATCGCCATTCTATATGCGGAAGACATCTACCCTAGACTTGAGAATGTACTAACCCTGCCTGAAGTCAAAAATGCCTCGGCTTCAGTATTGATTAGCGGACCATCTCGAACCGCCGATATCGAAATGACCCTCACCATCGGCGTCCATGGACCACGTGAGGTCATTGTAATCTGCGCAACCTAAAATTGGTTTCGGCAAATTCAATAATTGGGTAACCTTCAAGATAGAAAATATTCATTCTTAAAAGAGAAACGAAAAATTAGAAATACAACAATTTTTATCATCATGCCTCTAGGAATAACCAATTATTTTTTCTCTGGAATCAATCGATAGATACCATCTAAATCCGGCTGGAAGGGTACAATGCCAATGACTGCATCCAAATTTATCGCACCATAGATATGAGGAAAAATCTCTCCATCGGCTTCTTCCCATTTTACTGATGAAGTCAATTGCTCTTGATCAATCCATAACAAACACAGATCCGTTCGACCTGAATAGAATCGATTCGCAACCTGTAATACCTGTTCCAGTCTGGAGGCATGCACAAACCCTTGAATCTCTAAAGATAATGGTGAATACTCTCCCACTCCCTTTGCTTTCTTCCAATCCTCACATAAACAAATATGGACAATAATCTCGCTCATTTCCTTCTTCTCAATTAATATTACATCCAACCACGCAAATGATAAATTAGAATACCAATGTACTCTTTGATTGCTAGTGTGGTCTTTCCAAGATTATCAGCACTTGGAACAAGATTAAATAAAATTGCATTCAAACTCGGAGGAAATAGATCATTCCAAAGAGATTCCGTAACAAAGTAATCAGTAGGAGCAGGAATTACTTCTAATCCTTGGTGTTTGAACAAAGCCACTGACCTAGGCATATGTATTGCTGAAGTTACTAAAACAATTCTATGTATATCCTTGTTTTCCAATATCTCTTTAGAATAGACCGCATTTTCATAGGTGTTCTGTGATTTTGGCTCAAGCCAAATAGCATCTTCAGGCACATCAAGCATGTTTAGAATTGTTGCCATTTCCTCAGCAGGCGACGTACGTGTACCCATCCAAGGAATGTATCCACCACTAAGCAATATATGGGGTGCAATGCCTTGATGATAGAGCCAAGCGCCATACAATACCCTATCACCCGCACTATTCAACTCAACTATTTGTCTAGGATATTGCTTTGGATCTGTACCGCCTCCCAAAACAACAATCACCTCACTGCTGGGAACGTGCTCGAGGGGAAGATATCGCCATTCTAAAGAATGAATAAGACCCACAGCGACCCAACGATTACCACCCACCCAAATAACAACAAGTGCAATGACCACTAATACTCTTTGCCATTTGCTGTCTTTCTTGATAAACAAGGTGATGAGCAGCAAAATACTAGCGATTCCGACAGGATAAATTAATATTGGCAGGAATTTAGATAAAAAGACGAACATAGCGATTACCTTCCGTAGTTAATTTCATTCAAAACGTTGTTATATACTAATGTATTAAGTTGATGATGTTCTATACACTTTTTATTTATATTTCCAGGACAATTATCAAATCTTTCCAAGACATAATCATGCAAACCAAAGGAAACGCCTCTCCATTAATACCAATCGTTTATTGATATCCCATACGTCTGAGATAATCGCCGAATAGTGAATCACAATCCTCTATTTGATCAGGTGTTAATACATCTCGGAATCGACCAATCTTTCCTTTAACAAAATGCAATCCTTTTTGCTCTCTACTTCCCGAATCCGGTTGATATTTATCAATTATGGAGCCAAGATGGTCATTATTCCTGTTCAATCCAAGGAATTCCAGCAGGAGTTTGACTTGATGGTCATAATCTAGCAGCATGTCTTCATATCGTACCTGCAAAACGTTATCAACCGACAACCACGCTTCTGAAATCCGCACATAATCTGCCATAAATCCGATTGCCTTTTCGATACTGGTTAGAGACGAGAAAGCATTTGTACCCCCTTTTTGAAGCATCCGCTGTCCATACTCGAAAGTAGATAATAATGCATCTCTTGGGTCTCTATAGATATAAGTCGCTTTTATTTTTCCAAGATGAATCAGTTTTTTTACCAACCATCTTGGACCAGCATGCGCTTTGATCGCATAGGTATTCCCGAAAACTACCGGAATCAATGTTAACATCACTCTTGGTGTACTTAATACACCGACATTGCAATTTACTTCCGTGAGGATACTTTTAAGCAGAAAACGCTGACGAATTTCACGTGCGCTCCTTCCCCCTGATGCAACTATGAGGTCATGCACCAAATTATAATGCCAACCAGAACCGGCTCGAGGCATACCTACTGAGAGGATTAATTGTGCATTCATGAATCTATTCAACCGCTCCGTATTATATTTAGAAAGC
>DUEG01000060.1 GCA_011176615.1 Anaerolineae bacterium
CGGTGATTTTCGAATTGGATGGCACCCTGTTAAAAACCGAACGATTAAAGGCAATTTCTTACGCAAAGGCAATTGTGGATTTATGTCCTAGCGACATAACACAAGAAAATGTTCTGGAAGCGTTTAACAATGTGGTTGGTTTATCCAGACAAGAAGTTATCGATCATTATGCGCTTGAAGAGCAAGCGATGAAAATAATGAAAGAATTCCAGGTCAAAAAGCCGTGGCAGGCGTTTTCCCAGTTGCGAATTGAATACGGATCCTGGTGAATGTTTGGTATTCGAGGATTCCTTGGCAGGAGGTAAATCTCTTTTTAAGACAGGAACTTGTGTTATTGCTATCCCGACACCATTTACAAGTAAGGGTTTGTTTGAAAGTCATATTAGCAATGACCGATTGGTTGTTAGTGAATCGGAAGGTTTGAAGAACATTGCAATTAAAATAATTAAGGAAAATTGGAGAATACAATGAAATTGGCAATGATAGGATTGGGGAAAATGGGCGCCAATATGGCGTTTAGGTTGGTGGATGCTGGGCACGAAATTATTGGCTTTGATCTAAATGAAGAAGTTGTACTGAAAGCTGCTGAAAAAGGGGTGATGCCTTCAAAGTCAATTGAAGAATTGGTTGAGAAATTACCGGAGCCGAAGATATTATGGCTAATGGTTCCTGCCGGTGACCCAATTAGAAAGTTGGTCGAAACACTTTTGGAGAAATTGAAACCCGGTGACATTGTCATAGATGGCGGAAATAGCTATTACAAAGATTCTCAAGCAAGAGCGGCTTTATTGAAGGAAAAGAAGATTAATTATGTCGATGTCGGAACAAGCGGAGGTGTTTGGGGCTTAACCGAGGGGTATAGCCTGATGATTGGAGGAAAGAAGGAAATCGTGACTTATTTACAACCGATTTTTGAGGCCCTAGCCCCCGCTCCCGATAAGGGCTGGGGACATGTTGGTCCAGTAGGTTCAGGACATTTTGTGAAAATGGTCCATAATGGCATCGAATACGGGCTTATGCAGGCATACGCAGAAGGGTTTGAATTGATGCAGCATAAGCAGGTATTTTCTTTAGATTTGCATCAAATTGCTGAGATATGGTCTTACGGGAGCGTTATTCGCTCCTGGTTGTTAGACCTGACCTCAAATGCACTTAGTGAAAATCCTCGCCTGGAAGGAATTGCGGCATATGTACCCGATTCAGGTGAGGGACGTTGGACAGTCGCGGAGGCGATTGACCTGCATTGTGCTATTCCTGTTATTACAGCAGCATTAGCGCGTCGTTTCCGTTCAAGAGAGGCTGCTCCGTTTGGCGATAAGTTGCTTTCTTCATTACGCAATCAATTTGGGGGGCATCCAATTAAAGAAGAATAGTCTATAATAATTCGGTTATTTGATTCCGAATAAATTGGAGCGATAAATGGGTTTGTATTCAATTTCTTTGATAGTTGCCGGGTGTATTCTTTTTGTGTTTTTTGGGGGATTTGTGGTTGTTTCTATTAAGGAAAATGAAACAAGGGCGACAAAGATTGCTTGCCTTTTTATGCTATTTGCAGTCGTATTAGGTATTTCAGGGATTTGGTTCCCTATAGAAGTGAAGAAATGGCTTGCGATTGGAGAATATGTTATTGTATTTATTTCGATCATCGGTTTCTTTTTGCCAGTTGGGAAAGTAGAAATAAAGAACGATGTTCCTAATATTAGGTTCGACGAACGTGACATTATGTTCTCTCGAGCGCTGTTGAAACAAGGGACTTGGCAATATACCTCTTATTACAAAATGAGACCCGAGAACAAGCACAGTGATGATGTTACTCGGTCGAAGCCAGGTTTGCTCGCCAAAGGTTCTACATATTACAATCAACCTCATTACGCAATCCCCGAAGCTAGTTTTCGAGTAACAGATGCTCTTCAACCTGTAGTCGAAGGAGAGCCAAACGAAGAAAAATATGAGCCACTGAATCCGGAGCAGGCAACGTCATTTGTCATTTCACTAACAAAGTATTTTGGTGCTCTGGAAGCAGGTGTTACGGAGTTGAAGCCTTATCATGTATATTCCCATGTTGGGCGAGGCTCTGGTACCTACGGGGAATCAATCACATTAAATCATGATTATGCAATTGCTTTTACAGTTGAGATGGATTATGCAATGATTGCCGCAAATCCTGCGCCTCCAGGTGTCCTTGAATCAGCAAAGCAATATGTAGAAGCAGCCAGGGTTGCGGTGCAGGTCGCAGAAACGCTCAGGGCTATGGGCTATAATGCAAGAGCACATATTGATGGAAACTATCGCGTGATTGCACCACTCGTTGCAAGAGATGCTGGTTTGGGTGAAATTGGGCGTATCGGATTGTTGATTACCCCAAAATATGGGCCACGGGTGAGAATAGGGGTGATCACAACAGATATGCCATTGGTTGCTTCTCAAAGAAAGCCGGATTTATCTGTAATTGATTTCTGTAATGTGTGCAAAAAATGTGCATATAATTGCCCGGTAAGGTCTATTCCTCTTGATGATCGGAAAGAGGTTGATGGCGCTTATCGCTGGCGCATTAACCCCGATACCTGCTATCGGTACTGGACAGTTGTCGGGACGGATTGTGGGCGATGCATGACCGTTTGCCCATATTCGCATCCTAACAATATCATGCATAATCTTGTGCGCTGGGGAACGAAAAAGTCTGGTGCTTTTCGTAGGTTTGCTGTTTTGATGGATGATCTTCTGTACGGTAAGCAACCGGAGCAAAGGGAACTTGTCCATTGGTTCAATTTGGAGAAGGAGCAATAGAAATGAGGCTAAGATGAAAGAATTATGTATGATAACAGGGGCGACTTCAGGAATTGGAAAGCAAACCGCCTTAGAGATTGCAAAACGAGGATATCAGACGGTCATTGTTGGTAGAAACTCTGAAAAATGTCAATTAACAGTCAAAGAAATAATTGATATTACCCATAATTATGCGCTTGATTTTTTCGTGGCAGATCTGAGCTCTCAACAGGATATTAGAAAATTGGTAAATGATTTCAAGGAACGATACGATCATCTTGATATTTTGGTTAATAATGCTGGGGGATTTTTCTTGCAGAGAGAACTATCGATTGATGGTATTGAGATGACATTTGCGCTCAATCACTTGGGATATTTCTTGCTGACCCTCCTATTGATCGATGTTTTGAAAGAAAGCGAACCATCGAGGATCATAAATGTATCATCCAATTCGCATATGGGTAAACCAATCAATTTTGAAGATATTTGGGGAGAAAAAAGATATAACTCATGGAATGCTTATGGGCAGTCAAAATTTGCGAATGTGTTGTTTACTTACGAGTTAGATCGAAGGCTAAAGGGCACTGGAATTACCGTGAATGCTTTGACTCCTGGTTTTGTGGCTACCAATATTGGCAGGAATAATGGTTTCTTGTCGAAAATTATCATGAATATTGCAAGTTTATTCGCTAATAGCGTAGAAGATGGTGCACAGACAAGTGTTTATTTAGCGACTTCACCTGAAGTAAAAGGGGTGAGTGGGAAGTATTTTGTTGACAAAAAGGCAGCACCTTCAGATAGGGCAACTTATGACCTTGAAACCGCTCGAAGATTATGGGACTTGAGTGTTGAAATTACCGGTGTAAATTATCCCCTTGAAAAGGCTTGACTTATTTCTTAGCGTTTTTGCGTATTTGATTGAGGTGCATGGGAATTAAACTTAATGTTCCTTCTTCGTTTTCATGAAGGAAAATAGGGAAGGTGAGTTTTCCTTTAGGTTTGATTTCTCCACGATATTCTAAACGGTCAACGTAGAATCCGTTGTGGATAATTTGGATTGTCAGTATATAAGGTGTAAACGATTTATTTTGATCGGTATTAATGACTTGTATCGAAAAATAGGGGTCAATCTTCAGGGGGTCAATAATGTTAATGCTGGATTCCCAAACCAAAGAATGGCTTTGGATATTATCCGCTGTATCCTCTTGATCCGTAATCTGTCTTTCTTCCGAATCCAATAATATTAAAGAAGCATTTTGCGAGCTCAAAGCAGATTGTAAGGTGGTAGCATTGTTTTTTGGGGCGGGATCATTAGGTATGTATAACCCATTCCATCTTGCATGTCCCCTCGTGGTTTTTTGATGGAATGATTCCCATGGCAATTCTGCGGTTAATCCTGATGGGTTACTCTTGGTAATACCGGTTGCATCAAGCAATGTTTTCGGGCGCAAGGAGGAGGTAACTTCAGATATTAAGGACACATGGTCGATTTCGCCATCACCACTCCAATCAAAGAATACGATGTCCCCGGGAAGATATCCCTCGTTATTGGATAGCAATTGATCAGTATATGCAAAGAAACGCCACATATCATTTGCGTTTCTAGCGTTTCTCCACCGATAAAAATGGTCAGGGTGCAATTCTGCATCATGCTCTAAAGCAAGTTCTATATTGAAATCAGCCCCCCATGTAAACGCATCTAAAATCAAATCAGTACAGTAACCGGAATTAAACCCATGGAATAACCCGCCGCAACCTTTGAAGGGGCTATTACAGCCTCTGTCATATCCATAAGGCATTCCTATATCAAGACGTGCTTCTTCTAAAACGCTATCGGGCGTGGCTTGGATCATTAAACCTGTTACATCATGAGATATATTTAGTTGCATCGTGCTTGGGAGAAGTTTGTATCCCTCTTTTGATATTTCTAGGGTTAGAGATCCGTTTGAATAGCCATTCAAATAGAAATAGCCATCGGGGTCGGTTCTGGTTTGATTCCCATAACTATCTTTTATTGAAACTAGACCTAATGGGCTGACATTTTGATTTAACACAAGTCCCTGAATGATAAACTTTTCTGTTTGGGCATTTGGTTTCTGCGCTACGATCAGCTGGGATTTTCCCTGCCGCATCGATGAAAAAACAATCATATTTCCGTCAACCGAAGAAGATGGTTGAATGGCTGAAATGTTTGTGTCAACCATTGTTTTTGTATAATCGTTGAGATCCGTTACTACTAGGGCGTTTTCTTCATCACTGATATGCTCTATGGCAATTGCTAAATTACCATTGCCATTTATCTGGTTTTCGATGATGGGTGAGTCCCCTAAGATGGAAATCGAGTTATTGTTTTCTGGCGTGAAGACGAAATAATCAAGGGTTGTGCTCTGATTATCAACGATGTTTTTCTCGTTGATCAAAACGGAAACGATTTTTCCGGTTCTTGATATTTCAATATTACCAGTAAGATGATTGGTGTTTTCTGGCAATATTTTCTCCTTGACAAGATCTATTTTGCGTAAAACTCTTTGATATTGGAATAAGTGAATTTTTTGGATATTATCTTGATTATTAATAGTCAATAAAAATGCGATATTCCCGTCAAGAGATAGTCGTGCATCAAGAATTTGATCTTCTTCACTGCCGATATCTGGTAGAGGGAACCGGGTCGCAGTTTTTGAAAAGGTGTCATACAAGAAACAATCTACTGCATTGTTGTTGTCTCCTAAGACGATATTGCTTGCTGTTGTTGTGAAGAGGAGATATCTTCCGTCCTTTGACATTGAGACACGTTCAATGCGGCTGTTCGGTTTTTTATTGTAGGTGCCCAAATATATCAAAGATAGTTTTTGGGTAACTTGGTCAAATAAAAAAAAGTCTGATGTCCCATCTTTATCTTGGGGAACGAGATTGTTCGCAAGGGATTCAAACAATACAAAACGTCCGTTTGGAGAAATTATTGCTTCAAGGGATGGCGCATTCGCTTGTTCGCCCGATTCATTGATTGAAATGCGCCTTAAAATATGCGCAAGTGTATCGTAAACAAAAACATCACTGACATTGTTCGTGTCCCCGTTGATTAAATCACTTGCTTCCGAGACAAAAGCGATGAATCTGCCATCAGAGGAAATTGAAGGGGAGAAACTATTGCCGTTGCTCCATACTCCTTCCTTCGTTTGTGTGATTGGAATAAATTGATAGGTTTCTGATTGGGCAGTTGAAGAATATTCAGGGGAGAAAGCAATTGGAATCAGGAATAGGCATAGAATTATTAATTTAACTTTATTGTAAATAGATGTACCATTCATTAATAGACCAGAGGGGCTATATATTCAACCATTTTTGGGCTTCCTGAGGTAGATTAACCAATGAGCCGATGATTGTCGTGCATGTGGGGAGTGAATCAATGAAATACTGACCATAAGGTTTTGTGATTATGCGCTTGTCAAGCACTACAACGATACCACGATCTGATTTGGTGCGTATCAAACGCCCGAATCCTTGCCGGAACCTGAGAATTGCTTCTGGTAAGGAATATTGATAAAAGGGATCCTCAAATGATTCGGCACGTGCAGAAACAATTGGATCAGAAGGAACATCGAAGGGCAAACGGACGATTACAAGAGCAGATAGTGTTTCTCCGGGCACATCTACGCCCTCCCAAAATGCACGCGTGCCGAGAAGAACAGCGCGTTCTGAAGCCTTAAAACTCTCCAAAAGACTATGAGGTGATGCGCCCTCTCCTTGTTCATAAATATAAATTCCATCATCCGATAATGCGTGATTGATTGCATGTGATGTCTTTCGAAGTTGAGCATAGGATGTAAAAAGCGCAAGTGTTCTGCCTCCGAGTGCCTTGCACAATTTAATCAAGGCTTGTTCAACGGCTCGTTGGTAATGAGCACGGTCGTTAGGTTCTGGAACATCTTTTAATATGTATAAAAGTGTTGCTGTTTCATAATCAAAAGGTGAGCCTACAGACAATTCATAGGCTTCCTCCGCATTCGTGCGTCCTCGAATATAATCGAAGTTTCCTGCAGTAGTTAGGGTTGCAGAAGTGAGGATAACGGATTGCTTTTCATACCACAAGTATTTTTCTATTAATTGACCTATATGCAGAGGAGCAGCATGAAGGGTCACTTTTTTAGAATTCGGATGAATTCTAACCCAATAGATCTTGTCTGCTTCGGGTTTAAAGATGAGGTTATCAATATTATTGTCGACTTCGTATAGCCTGCGATATATCGTTGTGATTGATGAGTGGAGATCGTCAAATGCATCAGTGTTTTCATTCTCTTTTTTTGAAGTGTTATCAAGGATATTCGTCATTTTCTCTAAGATATCAAGAAGCGATTTCAGTGTTGCGTGAGAATCTTCCCACGACACCTCGATATCCATCCAAGAGGGTTGTGTTCGAATAGCAGGCACTATTCTTACTTGATATGGGTAAGTATTGGATTGGTTATGATTCCCTTGTCCCGATAGAAATGATTCGATCGATGTGAAGAACGTACGAATCAAACTCTCCATTTGAAAAGATAAATCTAATAGATTGTTAGCGATATCTTGAACAGTTTCATAATCTTCTGCTGGGAGTAAGTCTTTTAATAAGAATAAATATCTACCAACAATTCCCTTTTTTTTGTTGCCAAAATCCCGAAGAATTCTAATAATGCTAAATTGGGAGACATCGAAACTCAATGCGTTTGTTGTCGCAGCCTCAAGTTGATGTCCCTCATCAATAATTAAATAATCGTATTCTGGTAAAACACGATTTCCAGTTGCAATGTCGGATAGCAGGAGAGCATGGTTTACAATGATAATATGTGCACTATTTGCAGATTGTTTCGCCAAGTAGAAAGGACACATTCCGCCCATTCTTTTTTGACA
>DUEG01000061.1 GCA_011176615.1 Anaerolineae bacterium
AACTTCGAGCCCTCTAGGTTCCAGAACCCACGATAGGTCTTTAATAAATAAAAGAGGAAGAAGCAACAATCCCCCAGTGGTAAAGATTATTGCCAGAGCCGCATCAACTGGTTGTGTATCCAATACTTTTTTACTCATAAATACATAAACAGCATAAGAAAATCCAGCACAGAGTGCCAGAAGAATTCCAAGTGGGTCAATAATTGTCTCACTTTTGGTGAAAACGAGGAATATGATTCCTAGAATGGCGGTCAGGGTTGCGATGAACCAACGCCAATTAAATGGTTCCTTCCGAAATAAAAAACCTAAGGCGCCTCCAAAAATTGGGGAACTGCCAATACCTATAACTGTACCAATGGCGACTCCGGTGCGGATTACTCCCGAGAAAAAGAATAGTTGGTATGCTGCCACACTTATAGCCGAGATTATAGTGCTTGTGATTGGCAAGGTTTTATCAAAATGGATGCGTTTTCTGACCAAGACTATGACCAATAAGATGAAACCACCTACTATGATTCGAAGTGCTGCAATGGATAAGGGATGCGCGTTTTCTGGTGCTAATGCTTGAGATGTGCCCGTAGTACCCCAAAGGATGGAAGCAAAGATAATGTATATTTCTCCCAAGATTGATTTTGACCCTTTAGTACGATGCATGAAAAATGTTTGCCAGATCAAAACTGGGTCAAATACCCATTTCTTCGGCTAGATATTTTGGAACTTGAACAGCGACGACTTCACCATGGGCGGTAATCTCACCCTTAGCAATAACATCGACGCTTACGATAACCTTTCGACCTTTTACTTCCTTTATCTTACCTCTTGCTTCTAATGTTGTATCAATAGGGGTGGGTTTTAAATAGTCAATATGAAGAGAAGCGGTGAGGAACCTAAATGGAGGATCAGTATCCATCTCGCGGTTTTCAGCACGATAAGCAGCGGCTGCCGCTGTGCCTGTAGCATGACAGTCAATAAGCGATGCAATTAACCCCCCATATACATATCCTGGAATTGCTGTATGGTAAGGCTTTGGCTTTAAATGACTAACTGTTTCTTCTCCATTTTCTGCCCAATAACTTTTAATGTGTAAACCATGTTCGTTCAAGCGACCACATCCATAACACAGACTCCATACATCCGGATAAAAGTCTTGAAATGCTTTTTGTTTTGAGTTGTTCGTCACGTTTTTCCTCTCCTTTTTTATATTTTTAATTCGTTGAAGCAATACATGATCACAAGCGGAATGGTATAGTCCAAGTATTGAACAACGTGATTCTCGATTAAGTGATCGGGAGCCTTTCTGCTTTCTCGGTTATGGATTATAAATTACTTGCTATTGTCTTGACTAGGGTTGTCTTATCTTTTTAACATGGTTTTTCTTTATGAAGAAATCTAAAATTATGTACTTGTATGACTGTTGTGCCTGAGTCATCGGAAGATTAAAAGATAAAGTTCATATTTCGAATTATTATAGGTGTAGTAAACTTATAGTGGTTTTGTTGAAAGCCACACTTTTTTAATTAATTGCCTGGATAGTCCAATATTGCTGATTTTTTGAGGTAAAAATTTACAAGAAATGTTAAATTTCTTCTTTCCAAAGGTATTTTGTTGAATGGATGAGCGTGCTTTTATCCAAGAAGCGAAAAATGGGGATTTGTCTGCTTTTAATCGACTTATCCTTGCTTACCAGGATATGGTTTATAATCAAGCATATCGGCTTCTGGGAATTAGGGAGTTAGCAGAGGATGCAACTCAAGAAGCGTTCATCTCTGCATACAAAAAGATAAGGACTTATCGGGGAGGGTCATTTCGGGCTTGGTTGATTAGGATTGTATCCAATGCATGCTATGATGAACTGCGGAGGCATAAGCGACGCCCGACTACACCATTGGTTCCTTCAGATGAGTATGATGAAGAAATCGAATCCCCTTCTTGGTTAGCAGATCCATCTGATACACCGGAAGAAGAAACAGAGCGAAGTGAATTAATGGAGGCAATCAATTATTGTTTGCAAAAATTGTCGATTGAATTCCGCCTGGCGGTTGTTTTGGTTGATTTTCAAAATATGGATTATTCAGAAGCGGCAATGGTGAGCAATGTGCCAGTCGGTACGATAAAAAGTCGTCTGGCTCGTGCCAGGCGAGGAATGCGGCAATGTTTGCAGCAGTTTTGGGAACTATTGCCTGAAGCATTTCGTCTGAATGATGAGGCATCCTCATGATGGAAGAAAAAAGGATATCAAATCGAGATTGGGAAAAATTATCAGCATATTTGGATGGGCAACTATCGAATAAAGACTTAGCCAAATTAAAGGCGCGTCTTAACCAAGAACCGGAATTACGTAAAGCATTACATGAAATCAGCAAAACTCGCGCAGCCGTTCGTAGTCTTCCCTTGGTTCATGCTCCCAGAAATTTCACCCTTAAACCTGAAATGGTTGGGTTGCAAACGCGGACACCTAGATTGTATCCGGTATTCCGTTTGGCGTCAGTTTTGGCGAGTATCTTATTCATAATTATTGTTCTTGGGGACGCATTAAAACCCGGTTCACCTCCACCTATTGAGCGTGCACTTCCAGCAATGGCGCCAAATCAGATCGTTGGTGAAGTTCAGGAAAAGAGCGCGGTTAAAGAATCCCAACCTTTAGAAATTGCAACCAATATGCCTGGCATGGAAACGGAAGTCGAAATGCCTGAAACGCCGGTTCCTGAAGAAGAATTAACTTTTGTGCAAGAAGTACCCCTGAGGGATGCAATAGAAGAAAGTGGTGAAATTCAATCATCACCAAGGTTGCCAAATCAAGTGGCAACAGAGGAAGAGACAGGAACATCAGGGTCGAAGTTTGTATCAGGAGGCAATGGCGTTATCACTCAAACCACAGAAATGCTAACTGCGACTCTAACATTTGAGGACAAGGAAGAAGAAAAGGCTGCAATCACATCGACCATAACAGAAACGAAAGCGCCAGAACCCACAAGTACCCCACTACTTGAAAGCCCTGAAGAGGTTCATGAGAAAGTTGTTGCGCCATTAGGGATTAGAGAAATAAAAATTGCTTTACTCCTGGTGGCTTTCTTAGCGGGTGTTACAGCGTTTTGGTTACGGCGCAGACGCTGATTGTTTTTAGTTTCACCCATTAATTTATCTACACTTTGTGATAATCCTACTTCATAAGCGAAATTAAATCTTATAGAGGATCAAAAATGTTACAGTCTGAGGTCAAATACTGTATTCGATGTGGCACTGAACTCGAGTCAGCGTACCACATGGGAAAAGAACGCCCGACTTGCCCTAACTGTGGATGGATGTATTTCCCTGATCCAAAAGTGGCTGCTGCAGTTCTTATTGAAAGAAATAAAGAGAAAGTTCTATTGGTCAGGAGAGTTAATTCACCGAAAAAAGGGTTTTGGACGTTACCTGCGGGGTTCATTGATGCAGGCGAAGATCCGGCTAGGGCGGCAGAACGGGAATGTTTAGAAGAAACAGGTCTTGTAATTAAAGCAACGGAGATTTTGGATATTATTTCAGGTCAAGAGCATTCTCGCGGTGCCCATATTGTTATCGTCTATCGTGGAGAGGTTATATCAGGACAATTGCGCGCAGCAGATGATGTGGACAGAGCGAGATTTTTCGATAAAAATCAACTTCCTCCGATTGCTTTTAATGCGACTAGAAAAATTCTAAATCAATACCTAAACAATTAATTAGGAAAATTAATAGCGAATTTACAGTTTTGATAGATATAATTAATACATCGGAAGTAACCATAACTTATGGTAAACTATCGATTATTATTTTTGTGGATAAATATTGAGTTAGTAAGGAGACAGTAATGAAAGGTAAAATCTTTAAGCCATTAATGTGGCTGGTTCTTTTTATGTTATTGGTGGGGTTAGCCTGTGGAATGCCTAAACAAACAGAAGAAACTGTAGAACAACCACAAGCACAACAGACCGAAGAGCCTAGTGGCAAAACGGATCAAACGACTAAGAAGTCAACAAAACAATCTGAAACCAGTTCTAGTGGGGCGGTAAGTTCCCTTGTAGATGTTAAAAGTGCAACGATTCAGATAGAAGCACAAGGAACCTTTATCGACCCGGAATTTGGATACCAGGCAAATGTTGCTGGAAGGGGCTCGGGTTTTATCATCGATCCAACTGGTCTTGCTGTTACAAACAATCATGTGGTTACTGGCGCTGCCCTCTTGAAGGTATGGGTGGGAGGAGACCAATCGAAGACTTATAACGCAAAAGTAGTTGCTGTTTCTGAATGCTCAGACCTTGCTCTGATTGATATTGATGGTGATGGTTTTCCATATCTGGAATGGCGAGATGGACCTGTATCTGTTGGGTTGGAAGTTTACGCCGCAGGATTTCCTCTCGGAGACCCAGAATTTACACTTACAAAAGGTATTGTATCTAAGGAAAAGGCGGACGGCGAAACAAATTGGGCATCGATTGACTCTGTAATCGAACATGACGCAACTATTAATCCAGGCAATTCTGGAGGTCCTCTTATCGACGAAGAAGGCAAAGTAGTTGGCATTAATTACGCCGCATACAAATCGGCGGATCAATACTTTGCGATTGGAAAAGACCTGGCTAAAAATGTTATTGAGCAATTGAAGACCGGTAATAATTTGGATTCAATAGGTGTAAACGGTGTAGCGGTTGTTTCAGATGATGAAACATTATCGGGAATTTGGGTTTCTTCGGTTAAGTCTGGTTCACCTGCTGATAAAGCGGGCGTGAAAGGGGGAGATATAATTACGACAATGGAGGGGCTTTACATTGCAACCGATGGAACTATGGCGGATTATTGCGATATTTTGCGGACACATAATCCTGGTGATACGCTTTCGATTGAAGTATTGCGTTGGTCGGATCAAGAATACTTGGCTGGTCAATTGAATGGGAAGCCACTACAAACATCGTTTACTTTTGCGGACAATATTGGGGAGCAAGAAGTTGAAACTGGAGGTGGGGATGCCAGTGGTACATATTCAGAATATGTAACCGTGCAAGATGATACAGAAGTGATTGAGATGCAAGTTCCTTCTTCCTGGAGTGATATTAATGGAAAATTGTGGGAAAGCGATTGGGGAGATATTCATTTCGTTGCTGCAGATATCCAGGCGGCTCCAGATTTGGATGATTTCAATGCTTATTATTCAGCTCCTGGTGTAGATTTTGCAGCCTCTAAAGATTGGGGAAAAATTGGTGGATATGTCCAGTTACTAGATGGCACTCGTCATTGGTATCAAGACGATTGTGATCTAGATGGACGCTATGACTATGAAGATATGGCATATGAGGGCAAATATGATTTATGGAATTGCGGAGCAGATTCGGTAGTGATCGTGCTCTCTGCTCGACCCATCTCTGACCCATTAGCATATCTGACATTGGTTCAAGTCCAGATTGCAACAGATGCAGACCTTGACGCGCTTGACAAAATCATGAACACATTTGATGTAATTGGGAATCTACCGTAAAAAAAACTTTTGGATATTTTCTAGAAGCATAAAGGGTGACCCCTGTTGTAGGGATCACCCTTATTTTTTTATTTGTTTTGATATTCGAAGTGGGCTTTTAAGGTATTGTAAATATAATTTTGCCACAAGCGGACCATATCGTCGCTGTGGTAATCATGTGAACTAAATGTTTGGATGATAAGTCGTCCGTCGACACAAGAAACAAGGGTACCGTAATCGTTTTTTTCTTTGGCATATGTTCCAGCAAGGAGAATGGCATCACTACCGCTCAATTTTCTCATCAGATCACCAGCGTCTCCATACCAATATATTGAATAATTGGACAGGGAAATTCCCTCATTTGGCTGATGGAATATAGGATTCTGCCCCTGAAGGAGCCATATGGAGCGCGCTGTATTAGGTGGATCCCACCAATCGCGCGAGATTTTTACTCCGCAGCGTGTGAGTATCGTAGATGCTTGACCTCTGGAAAGATCATCTAAGTTCCAGTGCTCAATAATCACACCAGTGCCATCATTTAACTGATCGTTCAAGTATGTGAAGAATTCTCCTTGTACGCCGCTTCGTGCTTCCACGGCAGCAATGACCAAATCCCATTGAGTTCCGGAGAGTAATTCTGTTTTGAAATTGCCGACAGCGTCTTTCACATCGGTATAATTATTTGAGAGTCCCATGCCATCTAGCGCTTCTTTTACATATCTGCGCAGATAGATCTTAGTGATATCCTCGAATAAGAGGATTTTTGCATTTTGGATTTGATCATCGAGATTAGGCATTACGCTCTCAGAAGTCTCTGTTGGTTGTGGCTCATCAGTTGGAAGTGGTGTCTCGGTTGGGTTTGGTGTTATGGAAGGTTCGGGTGGATTATTCTCTTGGTTCTGAGCCTCAGAAGTTTGTGCTAGTTGGGTAGCCTGCTGGGCGTTTGCAATAGCATTTTGAGCAGATTGTGTGTTCTGAGCGTCTATTTCTGCTTGTTGTACAGCAATCGCGGATTGCGTTAGTTGTTGATTTTGTTCTCCTTGTTGTGCGATTACTGTCCCTTGGACATCCAGAGCAACTTTGGTAAGGTCGAGTGATTCATTGTTAGATGCACTGGGTTTATTACATGCTAGCCCAATGATAAGAATGAAGACAAAGGGAATAAGTAAGATTTGGAAAGGGAGTGTCTTGTTTTGTATTTGACGAGCATTCATTTTTTCTCCTCATGTTTAAGTTTTATATGATTTCGGATTTTGAAACCGATTTTTTGAGTTCAGTGATATTAAAACGAGTGTTTCGTATCTAATATATTTCTTTATTATCTTATAACATCAAATTTGACACTTTCCTCACTTGTATTTCCTGCGAGGTCGTTAACGCGGACCCGTAGCCTGAACTCCCCCGGGCTAAGATTCCAATTGGTTACGTAGGGAGGAAAGGATATTGAATCGATCAATCTTGTGCCGATGTAAAAGTCAACTCGCGAAATACCTGTATTGTCATTTACATCAGCCCGGAATGTGATTCGACCGCCTGGTTTGTAATTGATGGTTTCGTTTTCCGTTGGATATGGAATTGTAATCTCGGGTGGTTGATTATCCAGAGTTAGTTGGATTGTGGCAGTGTCGATA
>DUEG01000062.1 GCA_011176615.1 Anaerolineae bacterium
TGCACTGGATACGCTTAAGTGAGCTAACAACCGGTCGCAGCGGACGGTGTAATGCTACTGCTGAACCGAACCGTTAGCACGCACTTGTACTCCACCGTCACGCTATGTCAGTATTTGATGGTATCCCCAGAACCCAAATCAACTATTCTTATCTGCAAGGAAGCAAAAGATGGACTGGATCAAACTCCTCAAAGTTGAATTACACCTTCATCTAGATTGATAGCTCAGTTATGAGGTTGTCTGACAAATCTATCCGTCGATCACGCTTGAGGAATACCGTACGGGCTTTGTTGCGCCAGCCAAGTGTGAGGATTTGACGGAGTTCCTCTCGTATGCTCCCAGAAGTTATCCACTCATGCAGACAGAACATCACGCCCACACACTCGGTTGAGGCATTGCAGTCCCGACCAAAACTGCTCCTTATGTGATGTTAATCCGCATCTATTTCAAACCTAGTTTCAACTCGTAAGTGGAAATTTGTCGGTCAAAAAGGAGGCGAAGTGGGGTGGATTAGTCTCCTAGGTCTGGCATTATATCCAACCATGAATTTTAACCATGGTAAAATCCACTCCTCGGTATTTTAGCAATAGGAAGATAAACGGAGTTATCTATGTGCGGTATTTTCGGTATTGTGACCAATGAAAAGAAAAACTTAGGACCAATCTTGATCAGTGCCGGTAGGCGCTTGTCTTATCGGGGTTATGACACGGTTGGTGCAGCCACTATTCCCGAACGGGGTGACATCGATTTGAGAAAGGATGTTGGAAAAGTTGATGAGGTTGCATCTCGTTTGAAATTTGAAGAGTTAACCGGTAACCGTGCTATCCTTCAATTACGTTGGGCTACCTTTGGAGCCCCCTCCCAGATAAACGCACAACCACATTTGGATTCGTATGGTGACCTGGTTGGCGCTCATAATGGAAATATTGTCAACAATGTGGAACTTCGCAAACAATTTCTCCAAGAAGGGATGATCGTACGTTCTGAAAATGACGGAGAGAGTTGTGTCCATGCGGTAGAACGTTATGCGAATCAAGGGTACGATATGGTGGAAGCCATTCGCCATGCTTATAACGACTTGGAAGGCGATTATGCTTTCGTAATTGGTAAAGTCGGGGAAGACCGGCTATACGCAATCAAGAAAGGGTCCGGATTGGTCGCCGGAATCGGTGATGATTCTACCTATATCTCTTCTGACCTGCCTTCGATCCTGCCCCTGACAAAAAAAATCTTCCGCATCCAGGATGGAGAAATCGTCATATTCTGGGCGGACAGGATCGAACTTCGCAACGTCGAGGATGGCAGACTGATCCAACGCGAACCCGAAATTGTCGAAGAGAGCATGGAATCCGTACAAAAAGGCGGCTATGCCCACTTCATGCTTAAAGAAATCCACGAACAACCCAAGGTTGCTGGAGATCTTTTACACCTATTAGACAATACAAAAGAGGTCGATGCCATGGTCGAACGCATGGCAAATGCCCGAAATCTTTATCTTGTCGGATGTGGAACAAGTTATCATGCTTGCTTACTTGGATCCGTATATCTCAATCGCTTAACAGGAAAAGCGTCAATTCCCATCCTGGCGCCTCAATTTATCGCTCAATACGGAACCACACTAACATCTGATGATGTGGGCATCTTCGTCAGCCAAAGCGGTGAAACAAAGGACGTGCTCAATGCCATTAATCTCGCACAAGAAAAGAAAATGGGAATCCTGGGTATAGCCAACGTCGTCGGTTCTACACTAACACAGGTCAGCGAACATCATATTCCCCTCGCATGTGGTTACGAGATCAGCGTGCCTGCTACCAAAACTTTCTCAAATCAGGTAATCGCTTTCTTGTACCTTGCCATGCGTATGGGGGGACACGACACAAAAGCGTTAGCCAAACTGCCGGAATGGTTGACCAAAACTCTCGAAAGTATTCAAAATCAAATTCCAAAAATTGAGAACAGGGTTTCTGCATGGAACGACCTTTATATCCTTGGATATGGTTTAACATATCCAATTGCACTCGAAGGAGCCCTTAAATTAAAAGAAATCACCTATGCACATTGCGAAGGAATGCTCTCAACAGAATTCAAGCACGGACCCCTTTCAGCAGTGCGCGATGGCTACCCTGTAATCTTTGTCGCAGGTCCTGAGGACACATCTTTGATCGTTAGCGGCATCAACGAAATCACCTGCCGAGGCGGACACGCCATCGCCATTGGCAAAGCAGATGCTCGCTTGCAAAACAATGCCAACGATGCAATTGAATTACCCCAAATTGATGCCCCAGATAACTTGGAGCCATATATAGACGCTTTAATGAGTATACTTCCATTACAATTACTCTCCTACCGGATAAGCGTATCGCGTGGCTACGACCCCGATTTTCCTCGTAATCTGAGCAAGACGCTCACTGTAGACTGAGAAAATCACAAACCACATTCTCTTGATTGGTGAATCAGAACAATGTTTAGGCGATTTTCTGACCTTTTACACGCTAAAAACACAGAGACAACCCGTTGGGTATCCACCATTTCCGCGACGACAATATTCTCGGGGACTGCAGCCAGTTTAACCCTCATAGCCGGGGTATTAATCTCCCGCACCCTCCCTGTGGAAGATGTGGGCAGATACGGCTTACTTCTTTCACTTATCCAATTACTGCCCTTGTTTGGAGCACTAGGTCAACCGGCATTAATGACACGTATCTATAGTCTCAATCCCTTGGGGGTTTTCGATTGGGCTATTGATATCAAAAATTCCTTCATAATTGAACTACCCACCCTACTACTAGCCATTCTTGGCAGCGTGTTAATTTATCATCTAACGTCTTTCCAATCCCTCTTTGTCGGATCTGCTATTCTACTTACGGCATTAATACATGATGCCGTTGCTCTACTAAATGCCCATCGTCAATATATTTGGGCAAACCTTCTTTTACGGATTCCCGGCGCAACGACCTTCTTTCCAGCATTTTTGGGTTTGTTTATTCCCCTATTTGCTAACCTAGATGTAATACTGATAACCATAATCCTTGCAATCTTTTGTATGGCTTTACTCAGTTTATATTTACTTGGTAAATATTCAAGCCATGGAGAAAAACATATTCCTCTTCGCACACGATTGCTCGGCTTAGGCTTTATGGTATTGATTGCTACTCATTTCGTGCCATTTCAAGGGCTTACTGTATTAGGTGGAATTCTTGTTCCTCTCGACCAACTTGCTGCGCTAACCGCTTTTAGTATTCTCCTGCGCCCTTTTAACCTATTGCGCGAGGTAATTACCCAAATGATGTCAGTAGAAATGGCGAGAAACCCAAAATTGAACCATCAGCGTATTGCCTTTTGGTTATGGAGTTCAGCAATCATACTCGGCGGGTTGGCAATCCTGTTACTTCCCTTGATCACACCTTACCTATATGGGAATCGTTATAACACCTATATCGACTTGATATTCCCCTTAGCGATTAGTGGGGCGCTTGTAATGGCGGAAATTCTGCCGCGAAGTTATCTTACCGCACGGGCTGAAGCACACTTACTTAATCTATTTGTAACTGCCCACCTTGTAACCGCTATTTTAGGTGTTGGCATTGCCATTCTACTCGGATTTCATGCAGGGATAATAGGTATCGCTTGGGCTGGTGCAATCATCCTCATTATACGAAACCTATGCGGGTATGGCTTTTACTTCTACACAATGAAAACGAAAAAGATACTTCCCTCCCCCTTATGAAAACCTATCCATTAAACATTAAAGCGAACATGCACAATTTCGCCATTGTGAACAACGTAATCACGCCCTTCCAAACGCAATTTTCCCTTTGATCTTGCCTCGGCGAAACCACCCAAAGCAATCAAATCTTCAGAGCTAATGACTTCAGCGCGAATAAACCCCCTCATCAAATCAGAGTGGATCGTTCCGGCTGCTTCAAGCGCAGATGCACCTTGATGGATCGTCCAAGCATGCACCTCATCCTCTCCGACAGTGAAAAAGGATTGTAACCCAAGCAAATTATATGAAAGACGAATGATTTTCTCCAAACTCGGTTCTTCTATTCCATATTCATCTAAAAACATTCGGGCTTCTTCAGGGGGAATCTGGGAAATCTCCATTTCGAGTTTGCCTTGCAATGGCACCAAGGGAACGTTCTCACTGGGCGCCCTCAGTGGAGGCGGTGATTGACCATCTGCCAGATTTAGCACAATTAACATTTTTTTCTGGCTTAAAAAGCCATAGCCTGAGAGGATCTTCTGTTCTTCTAGGCTGAAATCCATTTGCCTTAAAGGAACCCCGTTTGATAAATTTGCATGCAGGATTTTAAAAAGATTACCCTCTCTCTTTATTTCTGCTTCATCGCGCCCATTCTTTTTCGTCTTCTCTTTTCCCAGCCTCTCGATTTTGTCTTCAACCGTGATAAGATCGTTCAACAAAAATTCCGACTCCATCATATCAATATCTCGTTGTGGATCAATGCTCCCTTTTGAATGCGGAACAGTCGGATTTTCGAAACAACGAACAATATGGATAAAACCGTCCATCTGACTGAGGGTATTCAATAACTCGCCCGAGATATTCCCACTAGCATTCCCATTTAATCCTGCTACATCAGCATAAGTCACTTTTGCATAGGCTGTTTTCAGGGGATGATAAATCTCGACCAGTTGGTCTACCCTTTTATCAGGCACATCGATAACAGCAGTATGGATTTCATAGCGCTTCCCGCTTATTGTTGTAGGGAAATCCCCATGCGTTAGCGCATTGAAAATCGTAGTTTTTCCAGAACTCGGCAGACCAATAATTCCTAATTTCATCATTTAAACCCTTCATTAATCAATATAAATGCTCATATATAGAGCAGCCCCATAAGATACCACAATTTCAATGAAATATAAGATGGATTTTAATTCCGATATAAACTGATCAAAGTCAAGTGAATCATTTCAGATAATGATTTATTAGTATATTCTCGCTTTTAGAATGGTATACTAAAATCATAAAGAGATTAGAGACGAATTCATAATCGGCTTAGGATCACTCTTGTGGGAAACGCAATATGGTCATTCCAGTGGCGTATTAACAGATCGGGGTCATCCGTACACAAAAACCCCATTCTCCGTCAGCCCATTACTTTGGATTAAGTGCTCAATCAATTTTAAAGGTTCATGAAGATTATTAGTAGGAGGTTCTCGATGATTACCAAAACTTATGTCAAATCCAGAAAAATGTGGAATGTTACATTCGCGGTTCCCGAGAAAGAATTACCAGAAGGCATCAAAGTTGAGCAACTCAACCTCGTAGGCAGTTTCAATAACTGGGACAATTCAGCAATACCAATGAAATATATCAAGAGAAGTAAAACCTGGAAAACAAGTGTGTATTTACCGCCCGAAAGCAAAGCCCAGTTTCGTTACATCATCAATAGACAACATTGGTTGAACGATTTTCATGCTGATGGTTATGCACCAAATGCTATGGGTTCTGAGAATTGCGTCGTAACGCTTCCTCAGGCACCTGTGTAAATTTGAAGAAATCAACTCTTCTTGTAAATCTCTCGTGATTCCATAACCATTTGCGGAATCAGGTCATTTAGGAAAATCGAACAAGCGTTGAAACACGAAAAACTCCACAAGACTTTATAAAGCGATTTATGCAAAGACAATAAATATTCGTGCTTTAACTTCAGTATTCAAAAAGAATCTATTATTTCTTATCTCGCTGCCCCGCACAAAGATTGAAACCGCAGCGCTTAAATTGCTCCAACAGCGTATCCGGGAACAAATTCTGTCCCCATTTTCTGGAGATGTGTTCCGTCCATGAATAGGTATCATAATTGTAGGTTTCTTCCTTATCCTTGAGGGGAATTTTTGCCTTCAACCGGCAATAGTAATCTTGTTCCAGATATCCATCATCCATGACGCGCATTGATTTTTCAATGATATCCTCATCAAAATTCGGGTAGCGATCTTCGAACAAGACAAATTCCATCGGATAACGCGGCCGGGGAGGATGGTTCTCAGCAGGATACCCCATCGCCAAACCGACCATCGGGAACACCCGAGGAGGCAGATGAAATTTCTCGATGATTTTTTCGGATTCAAAGGGAACGCCTCCAAGAAAGCAACTCCCCAATCCAAAACTTTCTGCTGCAATGACCATATTCTCAGCCATCAACGCAGCATCCTGAAAACCAAACACCATGAGCAACAAGTCATCCGCAACCATTTTCCAATTTCGTTTCGCCATGATCAATTCCCACTTGTGGGAATCCACGCACAGAATAAAGAATAAAGGCGCTTTATACGGATTCTCATCTCGTTTTCGTGATAATAGCAAACTACATAATTGTGAGGCAAAAGGTGCCTGTTGCCCTGCACTTACGATTGTCTCGATGATTTCATCTCCCGGCATTTCTTCTTTATATTTTCGGGTTGATTTTCTATTCAACATTGTCTGAACAACTTTGTTTTCGATCATGAAACACTCCCTTATGAGAAATAATGATTGAGTGTATTCTAACGCATTTACTTTTCCACACTCCAAACCAAAAAAGATTGTATCCCCAACAATACCTCTGGTAAAATAGGAACAGTGATTGACTCGACGACTCTCATAATTGGTCGCTAAAAAAAGCATTAAAAGCACTGGAGAAGAGTGATGAAATGTACAATTACAAAATTACTCGTCTTATTTAGCCTTCCATTCCTGGTCTTTATGCCCGCAAGAGGAAACCCTAATCCACCACCCACAATTACACTGATCGAGGCTTCCCCGAATACCCCATTACAAACATTTACCCCTAACATAACCGAACGACAAACCAGTGATTCAGACAATGGATTGTCTAGGCTAGAATCTCATCCATTAAATCCACCATGGAATCTATCTAATAGAAGTTCATTAGCCCAAGCCAATATTCCCGGAGGGATTAACAAACAGGTGAATACAA
>DUEG01000063.1 GCA_011176615.1 Anaerolineae bacterium
AAATCAGCACTTGAAATGGTTTCGGTTTCTTTTTCATAAGTGGGCATATCGTATAGGTGTTGTGAATCATGCCGTACCCACCGTACTTTTTGAAGTTCTGCACGCAGATTTTGATCGCCGAATGGATTCTTGTCCCAATCGACTACGAATACATCGAAGCCCATTTCGGCTCCAGCATGTCCTACCCACATATCTGGGTGGACGCCAATGTAGAAATCAGCAGGATGAACAGTCGTTTCGGCGCGTGCGCTGACCGGGAAACCGCTCTCGTCAGTAAGTGTCACCTCCAAAGTGTAATTACACGGGTATGCGCAATAATCTGAGACTAGATCCTCGGGGGAAAAATCGATATTGAGTGTCCCATCATGACCGGTTTTCCCTTTTCCCGAAGCCAGTTGGGTTCCTAATTGACCGTAAAGGTTCCATAATTCTGGTAGAAGCCAATGGTCATTAATGTTTCCAACGTTATAGCCTGGCAAATAGAAGTAGCCAGGTTCAACGGAAAGCGTCCACTTTAAAGAAACATTCTCGGCGGGAGCATCGAAGAAATAACGAGCATTGACTTTTCCATTTAAACTATTCCCTAAGAGGATAGGGGATGGTGTTAAACCAACGGTTAGGTTGATCTCAGGTTTACGGTACTCAGAAACTCTGAAAACAACGCGGTCATCGCCAATAGCGAACTGGTAATTGCCTGGTTGGGCATCTTTCGGAATTTCCCATTGTCCGTGCGCTGTTCCAAAGGGAGAGAGGGGCAATTCTAGGGTTTTAATCTCTTGGTAATTGTTGTCGTAAATGACCATGTTTAACCCATTCTTGTTAGGGAGGTCATAACGACTGTTGTAAGCTTGGCGTGCAATGGCTCGGAAAAAGACGGTTTGACCAGGGCGATATATAGGGCGGTCAGTATAAATATACGTTTGTAATTGTGGTGGTCGAGTATCCGATGGGATACCAAATTCGTAAGGAGCAAGACCTTGCATCCAGTTAGAAAGGCTTAATGAGAAGAGATCATCACCGGGTTGAGCGAGCATCGCATATGAGATGTCATAAATGCTTCCTAGATTCTTGGATGAGATAGCAGCCTCGAAAATACCTTGGGAGTYAGTTGTGCCACTTGCTAGGATTACCCCTTGATTGTTATACACTGTGATGGGGGTATTTTGCACTGCTTGATAAGTCCGCAAGTCGATTGCCCAGACGAATACTTCAGTGTTGCTAAGTTTATAAGTCAAGTGTACATTGCTTGAAACGATGAGGAATGGGCCAGGTTCATATTTGATACTCGGGACTGTAAGATTAAGATTGTAWATRCCCGGWGAGAGRCTGTTTCCAGAAGGCAATATAGGCAGGTTGATCGCCTGGCTGCGGTCTGGTTCGAGGTCTAAATCCACTTTCCAATACTGGGCGTCAGCAGGCGCATAATTCTTTCGGAAGTCATATCCGCCTTCCTTATAAAAGCGCACAAGGTCTGCGAAAGGGACACTGCCTAGGCTGAGGTTGATTTGCGAAAGATTTGTCGCTTGAGCAGGAATAGCAGTCTCTTGGGGTGTAACAAAGATGGCATCCAACCCGTAGTTGAYAAATAATTCTGGACGAAGAGGCTTTGTGTGGAAATTTAACGTAAAAGGTTTGGATAGTGACTCGCCCCAAGGATCCTTGAGACCAGGCGCCAATTGCAATGTATAGGTTGTGCTGGCTTGAAAATCCCCGAAGATGCGAAGCGAGCGCTCATAATCACTATAATAGTGGCGCAAGTTGGTCACCGCTGGTGTTATGGTGATGAACTTRAGGAAGTCTTGATCCCATTCTAGWGGTGCCGTGAAATATAGTGAAACTCCTGAATACCCCGTGGTTCCTCCGGYTGGTGGATCAGTGTGGACAACATTTAGTGGGAGAACAGAATGGTAACGGATGCTTGTGTAGAACCCTAGCGGYGTGCCGCCTTGTGCTTGTGCGTTTCCTTGTAATACAAGTATATAGTCTGTATCGCGTTCAAGGATRTTGGTGGGGGTRAAGGTCAATGTCGTAAAATCTTCATTCCAGCCGAACGCTCCGCTGATTGATTCGTTTGTTGTAGTCAATAGGGAAAAATTATTTTCCACGGATGTTTCATCCATAGGTTGGCTGAATTCCAACTTAAAGGTTGTGTCTAAGCGAATAGTTTGGTCGGATTCTTCAGGCGAGATATTTAATAATTGTGGTTTGGCTGTTGTGAAGGACCATGATATAGATTCTTCAAGGGAGGCGCCAACTGTGCTTGTCAAATCTGGATTAATGCGAACACGATAAGGTGTACCCCCGTAAAGAGGAGGATCGGGGTAAAAGACATAGGTGCTGGTGTTGACCCACTCGCCTTCCCCTTGTGCTTGCGGCTCAATGATTAAAGCAGCCGGCAAGGATGCAGGGTCGCCTCCTAAGGGAACGATTGGTTGGTTGAAATTTACCACGACGGCAGAATATGGATCAACATCTTTTAGACCGCGTTTTGGGAGTATATTTGTGATCTTTAAAGGGCTTGCTGTGCGGAATTGTAGTTTCTGGGGAGATAGGAGCGCGAGACCGTTCGCAGCGCGCGCATTTGTATTGAAGTTGACGGTTAACACCGTATCTTGTGGATAAGAACGATTTGGTTCGAATACCAACGTAGCATCATCAATCCAATTAAATTCCCCTGAGAGCATGGGCTCTCCGCTTAAGGATTCTTCAACCGAGGCGCGTTCCATGGGCTGGTTGAAATAGAAGGTAAGTTTTCCTTGAAGGGGGATGACGCTGCCGACTTCTGGTTTGGTCTCAACAATAGCAGGAGGTAAAGGTTGTGGGGTGGCTGTGGGTGTTGGTAAAGGAGTTGGCGACCCAATAGGGACAATTTGCTGGCTTTCCTTTGGTTGAGGTTGGGATGTTTCTTGAGGGGATGGTTTAAATATCGAGGGGAGATTACAAGCCGCGGAAATAACAATCAACAACGCTGGCAGCAGACGTATTGCAAGGTTCAGCATTGTTTTTCTGGGGGTGTTATTCAATTTTTGGTTCATGTGAGCACGCTCCGTATAAGGTGGAGACGAAAAAACATCCAAATCAGTTCCGTGTATAAATTGATTATACCTATAAATATTTAATTCGTTTTCGCGGAATAATTTAAACGTATAGGATAAGAGACCAGATATGGGCAATAAGGATTTTCCAAACTTGTTCGCAGTTTTACCCTCAAGGTGCTAATTTTATAAAACCAGGGATGTGTACGCAGAAAAAATAACTACTAAGTGGATTTAGATGAACTTATTCGTTGTACTCCTTTTCCTGGGTAAATTCAGCCCCGGCTGCGTCTGCTTCGATATCTCGCCCTTTGGAAGGCGTTTTGTTGAATTCTTTGTAGAATTCGTGTTGGATTACTAAGTTCATGATTTCGTTAGTACCTGTCCATATCGTAATCAGGCGGATATCCCGAAGATATTTTTCGACGGGGAAGATATTGGTATATCCAATGCCGCCCAGTACCTGCATGGCATGGTTAACAACTTCCCAGGCTGCTTCAGTTGAGAATTTCTTGGCTTCTGAAACCAACCGACGTATCTTTCCTGGATTTATGTTTGCTTCGATTGCATGACATGTCGTGTAATTTAAGGCACGCGCAGCATCAAGCAAAGTCAGGCTGTTTGCGATTTTGAAATTGACCGCTTCGAAGCGTCGGATTTTTCTTCCAAACGCTCGGCGCCGATCTGCGTACTTCGCGGCAATCTCGATGGCTGCACGCGCCATACCGATCGCTGCACCGGCGGAGGTCATCCGTTCCGGAATCATCATCTGGTGAAAAACGGCTGTCCCATTGCCAATCCCAGCCTCACCACCAAGGACATTTTCCACTGGTACAGGGGTGTTTTTAAAGACAATCCGCCCTGTTCCGCCACCGCGAGTTCCCATCAACCCATAGACATGAGCGATTTCTACGGCAGGGCCGCGCTCCACTAAAAAGGCTGTCATGGCTTTCTTTGGGTCATCAATACCTTCGACTTTTGCGTATATCAGGAAGAGATCTGCACCCTCGGCTCCGACCACAAAGCGTTTCTGCCCATTAATAATGAAGTTATTTCCCTCGCGGCGGGCGCGTGTGGTTGCAGCGAAGAAGTCGGAACCGCCCCGCGGCTCTGTTAATCCCTCTGCGACAGCAAGTTTACCCGCTATCATTGGTTTTAGGTATTTCTCTTTTTGCTTTTCAGTGCCGAATTTATCGATTGCTTCCCCAACGATGGATACCAATGAGTATAAGCACCCCAGGGAAGTACCCAACACACCGACTTCTTCCAGCGCAACGATTTCTGACATCCATGGGTACCCTGCTCCGCCATATTCCGGAGCAAAACGTAGCCCCAGTAAACCTCGTTTTCCGGCTTCCACTAGAAAATCTTTAGGATAATGGACTTTGTCGGCGTCCATATCGAGCAGTAATTGACGGGGTATGCTGGCAACGAAGTTCTGCACTTTGGCTTGCAATGAGATATCTGTTTCGGTTAGCATCGCTTGAATCGACATATTTTTTCCTCCATACGAATGATCCGATTAATCACATCCAACAGGTAAGAACACCTTTTAGGTTTCTGGTTTTTGCTAATATCCAAGCCGCCGACTGCGTTTATGCATTGAGATAGATGGTACAAAGAACACCACGATACTGATCAAAAGAATACCGACATCCAACCAGGGATTGAGCATCCCGTTGCCCAATACGGCAAAATTCATGAGATCTTGTGCATAAGTAAGCGGGGAGATGTAAGCCACAGCGCGCGCAACCATACTCATATCTGACAACGGGATGAAGACGCCACTGATGAACAGAAGCCCCCACCGTAAAAGTGTGCTTGGCATTTGGACATCCCCAGGGTTTCGGGTAGGAATTGATCCAAAGATTAGCCCGAGCGCCGAGAATGCAAATGCCCCGATGACTATACCAGCGATTAATAGCCATGGTTGGGCGATGGTTACGCCGAAGACAAAAACACCACCAAGTAGCGATATAAACGAGACGCCAATGGCAAAACAAGCCCCCACTGCTGTTTTGCCCAGCAAGAGCGTTATTAATGACATCGGCGCTGCTAATAAACGATCGTAGGTGCCCAATCGCCGTTCCAGAGGAATAATAAAAGGACCAGCGGCTGCAGCAGTGAAGAAAGTTGTTAAAGCCAAAAGCCGAGCGACACCCTGAGCAGCCCCCATTTCTCGCCGAACAGAGAAGGAGAAGAACATAAAGAAAGGCATTAAAAAGCCGAACATAAGCATTCCTGGGCGTATGTAATAGACTTTGATGTCTTTCTTGGTAATAGTCCATGCCTGGACGATTTCACTGCGAATTCGTTCGATCCAATTGCCGTTCATTTTCTGCCTTCCTTTTTTCGTCCGCCAAAGGGCTTTCGGGTTCTCGCGGCTCCTTCTGTGTGTCGTACTGCACCAATCTTCTGACCTGTGATCTCCAAAAAGACATCTTCCAGACTTGGCCCCAAGACGTTCAGACTTATAATCCGCAATCCTTGTGCACGGGTAAAGTCAATAAGTCTGGGCAAGAGCGATGATGGGTCTTCTGTGTATAAGCGGCATTTATCTCCCAACTTAATCAATGTGGTCACCCCAGGAAGAGATTTTAATAATGCTTGAATATTTTCCTTTACTGGTTCAAGGGCAATCTCTACTGATTGTACCCGCCTAAATGCGGCTTTTAGTTGTTCCGGTGTATCAATCGCTGCTATTTTTCCATGATTGATAATTGCAACGCGATCACAAAGTTGATTTGCATCTTCAATTTGATGCGTGGTCAGGAAGACGGTTGTTCCCGCAGCATTCATTTCACGGATCAAACCGTGTATCTTGTGCGTGCTCTGAGCATCTAACCCTGGGGTCGGTTCATCCAGGAAGAGGAGTGTTGGCTTGTGGATAATTGACATAGCAATACTTAATCGCCGCCGCATTCCTTTGGAGAAATCTTCTGCTTTTACGTCTCGCTTTTCCCATAACCCAAAAGTTTCCAACAATTCACGTGCTCGCTGCGTCCGTGCTGGGCGAGGCACTTGGTAGAGATTGGCGGTAAACATCAAATTGTCCCAAGCCGTTAGTTCGGTATAAACATTTGATTCCTCTGGCACAAGCCCCATGGATCGTTTGACGGGGTAGGAATCCGTCGCAAGATTGTACCCATTAATCACAATACGACCAGATGTTGGTTCGAGCAAGGTGGTCAGCATCCGCTGGGTGGTTGTCTTTCCAGCGCCGTTAGGTCCGAGGAATCCAAAGATTTCTCCAGCGTGCACCTCGAAGTTAATGTGATCTACAGCGAGTACGCCG
>DUEG01000064.1 GCA_011176615.1 Anaerolineae bacterium
CATTTCACTTGACGGAAGTTGATCAATATCAAATTCTTGTCACAGTCATTAAATGTATCAAAATACACTTTTTCGGTCAGAGGCAGATTTTGCTGATCAACCAATTGGAGCCAAAGCTTTCCCTTCGATTCAACTGGCTTATCCGCCAGAACGAATTCATACCCTGCATCTCCATAATTCGTTGCCAATCCTGTAACAGTTATAAAACTCATTGGCTTACCATCTAGAATGCCCCCCAATTCAATCAACATTTGTTTTACGGGTGCCCCGCTCATATCGAACACCTGTCCTGCAACTCCTAACCAATTGCATCCTTGATCTGGATGATATAAGTTTGGAATGTATTGCGGGCTGCCATCCGCAATCTGAAACGGATGTCCATTTACCACACCACTATCGCCGCTTCCTTCTGATGATGACCCTGGTGTTTGCGTAGGAAAAGGGGTAAAGGTCGCTTCAGGTATGTTCGTCACCGTAGGAGGAGGTGCTGACGTTGGTGTCCATGTTGGAGGCAAAATATTTTTCGGGGTTGGGGTTGGCGTATCCAAATAAATCAAAACCGGCATTGTCGGCGGAGGGAAAGGGTTAAAGGCTGAGACAGGGTTAATAAATACTAACAAGGCAAAACTACCAATACAAAGCGCAGCCAGAATAGCCAGCACAGCAAAAACATTCCACAAAATTGCTTGCACATTTTTAGGTTGCGATGCTGGTTGTACTTCAATGTAATCAAATGAATCTTTTGGCATTTTGTCTGCTCCCTACTGTCCAGGAATCATTTCGCACATAAGTCATTTTCCTAAATAAGAAGAACGCTGTTTCAAGGAATGTTGATTATGATGCTGCTTTGTTCTCGTTTGTTTTCCAACCATTCCTTTACAGCCAGGTGCTGAAGCAACCTACGAGCGTCATAGTTTAAGGTGTGTTGCTTATCCCTTTCAACTACTTGAAGTAGTTGATAACCTGCTTCTGTTTTAACAACTTCACTGAACTGACCTTCTTCAAGAGAAAAGACGATAGGGTCAAGTTCTGCTTGAAGCAAGTAGCCACGCGGAAACCAACCAAGATCTCCTCCGGTTACAGGATCATATTTACGGGCTAAGGTACCAAAATCAGCGCCGGATTGTAACTCATTATATACTATTTGAGCCTCATCCGCACTAAATAGTAAAATCTGTCTTGCATGTACCTGCTCTGCGGTTTCAGGCACACTCGCTGCAATAGAATCACGCATCCAAGCAGCAGCGATTGCCCTCGCGAATGACCGCCGAAAACTATCTTCTGTATAACCATGAGCATTCAACCAGTCTTGTAAAGTCTGATCACCAAGTTTCAATTGATCAATACGCTCCTGTACAGTGGCATCATCACCATGATAGCCATTTTCCCGAGCGCCTTGCGCAAGCAAAACCTGATCAATCATCTCATTAAGAACATCTTTCTCAGTGATTGTTGCCATTTCCGTGCCAGAAGCAGCATGAAATCGTGCAATTTCCGCCTGGTACTCAGCCATAGTGATCGATTCCCCATTGACCAATGCAGCAGGAACAGGCGTTGGTGAGGCATTGACGGGTAAGGAGGGTGCAACTGTTATCGGCACTGGTATTTCCGTCATTGCGGGTTGATTCGTGACTTGTGCCGATGGTTGAACGGAGGATTTACACGCCACCAGCGCAAAAACCACCAGACATAGGAATAGATATTGAATTCCTCGCGACCGTTTCGTAATTGACATTCATAAGATTATACCCGCTTCTAGTGCACTTGAAAAATAATTTCGTTTGCGTTTGCTTGACACAGATTATTTTTTATAGTATATTATTTTCGTTTCTTTCGGATATTTAAACATGGCAAAAAAACTTACACACCGCCAACAAGAGTTTCTAAGCAGATTCTTAGACCTATATAAAGAATTTGATCAATCAATTCACTACTCAACAATTGCAGAACGCCTGGGTATTGGACGCGTTACAGCATACGAGATGTTGCGCTTGTTAGAAAAAAAGGGATTCGTCATAGCAGAGTACCATTTACCAGCGAAAGACCGGGGACCAGGCAGGTCCACTGTCCTTTTTAAGCCAACCCAGCAATCATACGATATTCTCTCCCAATTGAGGTTCAGTTCCTCGGCGGACAAAAACTGGGACACTGTAAAGCAGCAAATTATTGAGAAAGTACGTCAGGGAAAAGTTGATGGCTATAAAACATTACTTTCCGAACTGTTTAACCGGATTTCAGATCAGACATCACCACTAATTTATTTAAGTGATATGGTCACGCTCATCATCTTAACATTGGAGTCTCTCAAAGATTCCGCAGAGTCAAGCGGATTGGTTAAGCGGTTACAATCAATCGGTTTGCCCGGAGAAATCGGGTTGAGTGCCCTGGCAGGAATTGGCGCTGCGCTCTCTCTAATGGAACGTGCAAATCGTAAAACTACATCATTTATTTTAGACCAGAGCGGAAAATTTCAAACGATGATATCCCAACTCAGCAAGGAAAATCACCGCCTTCTGGTTGATTTTGTCAGAGAAGTGGCAAAGATTGTTAATACTTAATTTTTTTTAAGTAATTTTTTCGTTTTTTTCGTAATTGGAGGTATTAATATGTCAAAAGTTGGAATTGTTACAGATAGCACTGCTAATTTACACCCAGAGGTAATTGAGCGATTTAATATCCACATCATTCCTCTCAAGTTACATTGGGAAACAGAATCATTCTTGGATGGCGTAGATATTAGTCCAACTGAATTCTATGTAAAACTTGCCAAAGAGCCACATTTGCCAACAACTTCTCAGCCATCCGTTCAAGACTTTATCCAATTATTCGATGAGATGGTACCTTATTGCAATGGTATTGTCGTCCCTTTGATCTCATCAGGGATTAGCGGGACGGTGGCGTCTGCACAGTCTGCAGCAGCAGAATTTACTAAAGTACCCGTAAGGGTTGTTGATACCCGGATTACCTCAGCAGGACAAGCGTTGGTGGTGATGGCTGCTGCTCGTGCCGCTGACCGAGGTGCTGATATCAACGAGGTTGCTCAGATTGCACGTGAAATCTCCGACAAAATCCATACTTTCTTCGCAGTAGATACATTAGAGTATTTACATAAAGGAGGCAGAATTGGGGGTGCTACTCGTTACCTGGGAACAGCTCTAAAAATTAAGCCAATTTTGACCTTTACCGATGAGGGAAAGATCGATGCTTTGGAGCGCGTCCGCACCAATCACAAAGCCCATGAGCGCTTGATTGAATTAATCAAAAAAAATTCAGATAGCTCACCTCTCAAAGTCGGTGTGATGCATGCTAGTGCGCCACAAGAAGCCGCAGATATTCAAACAATAATCTCCCAAAACTTTGATTGTGAAGAAATAGATATTTATGAACTATCTCCAGTAATCGGTACCCATGTTGGACCTGGAACTATTGGGGTCTCATTTTATTCTACTAGCAAACAATAATAAAGAGATAACCACGGAAACTACCATTAAATGACATTTATGGATATGAATTGAATTACTCTCAATAATATAAGAGGATGCTTTGTCAAAAGAATCAACTTTAAAAGCAGATGCATTATTGAAATGATAAGAGAGGAATGCTGATGAATTTTTTGCTTTCCAATCCGTGGCTTATCCTGGTCGGGTTATTTATCAGCGGATGCTTCACCATTCTTTGGTATGCCTACGCTGAATATAAATGGCCGTTTCGTAAACCCCCGCATGGCTGGTAATGGCATTTTATAAAAACAGGGGTAGACCCCAAGGATTTTTAAGGAAAGGATATTGTCTCTCTAACCATATAGGTTTTCGAAAATCGGATTAAGATCTGTCAGGATACATCAAATAAAATTGACCCATGAACGCCTTTATTATCAATCCATTAGATGTTAGAAATATACTTTTTCTTATCGGATTAGTTTTTGTTTTGACCTGGTACCTGGATTGGTTGAATAGAAATAAAAAATAACTTAACAAGAGAAAAGATGTTTATGAAACTTGCACACTTATTGGTACGTCTCATCGGGAGTCGAGCAAAACCTCAAGAATTTGTCGATTTTTCTGTAGAGGTAGGGTTACCTATATTGAAAAAACTCCCTCCCCATCAACGTGTTGACTTCTATAAAAACGTATCCCAAAAACATCTTGGAGAGTTATTGGTAGATCTGTCCCGAGAAGACCGGGCAGCGTTAATGAATGGCTTAATGCCGCTTTTTGCCCGCGAATTTCCTCTAGATCAATTAGATTTACTGGCAGCATTTGCATCTCCAGGGAATCAATACGCTCCAGAAGGATTAAACCAACAAGATGGAAATGATATTTCGTCTTCTCTTCAAGACACAAAATGAGATGTGACCTATGACTATCATTTTTACTAAAGTCAACTTCATCGAGCAACAAGGTTACATTTCGACACTTGAGTTGACTTTAAAAATTATTACGAGAGGAATATATCTTAAATTGTTCAACGATAACATCGAAGACAATTTGTGGTCGTTGTTCCCAGATATCGTTGCAACCAGAAATCAGAGATACGATTATTCTTTTAGAGAACTATAAAAAACACAATGTGAGTTCAACAGAAAAAAAACAAATTGGAATTTGTTAAATCACAAATAATTATTTGGAGGTAGATCATGTTTAAAAATAACTTTCCACGAGAATTAGCACTAAATTCAATGACAAAGATTGCACTACGTACAGCACCAGTCATCGTTAAAAATACACCAATCCGGCATACTGTAATATGGACAGCAGAGCATATATCACATCTTTTTAATAACAAGCGACGACCAAGTTATGATCGTCCTCCGGGAGTCATTGCTGATCGAGCAGAGTTTAGCCAAGCCATTCTACATAGCATAGAACGTTTATTCTCTCAAGGTGTATCCCCGATGGTCTCCCAGCGTTTGATTGAAAACTTAGTACGAGGGATATTTATCGACGGTGGATATCAGGAAGCAAAAGAAAGATTCTTTGAAGAGAACCAATCATATCCCCCTTCCTTTTTAACGCTTAGTCCGGGCAAAACTTGCAACCTTCACTGTAAAGGTTGCTATGCCAGCGCTGGACCAACAGGAGAGAAACTGGATTGGGATATCTTCGATAGGATCATTACAGAAGCAAAAACACAATGGGGTGTGCGCTTTCTTGTGATTAGCGGCGGAGAGCCACTTGCTTATCGTTCTAATGGGAAAGGCATCCTAGACGCCGCCGAGAAACATCCGGATATCTTCTTCCTGATGTATACCAATGGCACTTTGATCAATGATTCCGTTGCTGATAGGTTAGCCAACTTAGGCAATTTAACTCCGGCTATCTCAGTGGAGGGATGGCGCGAACGTACTGATGAACGACGGGGTGAAGGTGTATTTGATAAAGTTCTAGCAGCAATGACACGACTGCGCCATGTGGGAGTCCCATTCGGCATTTCGATTACAGCAACGCGCAATAACGCTGAAGAGATTCTTTCTGATAAATTCCTTGATTTCTTCTTTGAACAACAAGGGGTTACCTACGGTTGGATTTTCCACTATATGCCTATTGGACGTTCCTATTCACTTGCTCTGATGCCCACGCCAGAACAGCGAGTCTGGATGTGGCGTCGAATGTGGCAAATTATTCGCGAGCGTCATATTTTCCTGGCAGATTTCTGGAATAGTGCAACGCTATCTGATGGTTGTATCGCGGGTGGTCGTGCCCAAGGTGGTGGATATTTATATATCGACTGGAATGGTAATGTTTCACCATGTGTTTTTGTGCCTTATTCCCCCATAAACATCAAAGACATATATGCAAAAGGTGGAACACTAAATGATGTATGGGCGAACCCTTTCTTTGCTGGTATTCGTAATTGGCAGGAAGGTTATCGGCAAAACAAAGGGAATTGGCTGGCTCCCTGCATCATTAGAGATCATCATTCAGAATTACGAAAATTAATTGCCCAAAATGAACCTGACCCTACCGATGAGTTTGCTCGACAAGCGTTGCTTGATCCCGAATATGCACATGGTCTCGAAGAATATGATAAGCAACATCAGGCAC
>DUEG01000065.1 GCA_011176615.1 Anaerolineae bacterium
AAATTCTCATGTGGATAATATGGGGATTTCGGAAGATTTTCATCTAAGATCCGACAGATTGTTTTCACGATGTCTATATTTGCGGGCTGATTATTCCCCCCAATGTTATAGGTCTCACCTATTTTTCCCCGATGAAGTACAGACCAAATGGCTTCACAATGATCTTCAACGTAAAGCCAATCACGGATTTGCTTCCCATCCCCATAAATTGGCAGAGGTTTACCACTCAAAGCATTCAGAATCATCAATGGGATAAGTTTCTCGGGGAATTGTCGTGGACCATAATTATTAGAACAATTTGTGATAGTTATGGGTAATCCATACGTGTGATGATAAGAGCGAACTAAGTGATCGCTGGAAGCCTTCGATGCGGCATAGGGTGAATTCGGAGCATAAGGTGTGCTTTCATCCCACGGAGGCGCATCTGGAGCCAGCGTACCAAAAACCTCATCTGTTGATACATGATGAAACCGTATCTCATCTAACGGCATTTTTGCATCATCCAGCCAATATCGGCGTGCCTCTTCTAGCAGGATAAACGTACCTACAATATTCGTATGAATAAACTGCGAGGGACCAAAAATAGAGCGGTCAACATGTGATTCTGCAGCAAAATGAACCACAGTATCAATTTTATATTTTGTAAAAACATCTTTCACAAGATGATTATCCGTAATATCGCCATGAATAAATACATGACGATTTGGGTCTGGTAATTCCCTCAAATTCTCTAAACTTCCAGCGTAAGTAAGCGCATCCAGGTTAATGATGTTCACTTCCGAATCCTTCTGCAGTGCATAGTGGATGAAATTTGAGCCGATGAATCCTGCGCCGCCTGTTACCAAAATATTTTTCATCTTCAGATCCGAAATAATATTCGTGTTTTCTTTACCCGTTATCACTTAATCAAATACTTCGCACTCTGAGAAAAGTTTCCCGTTTTGGTCTTTTTCTGACAAAACAGGAGAACTATCTGCCGCAATAGGCCATTCAATGCCAATTTCAGGGTCGTTCCAAAGAAGCGTTCGTTCCCATTGAGGCGCGTAGATATCCGTCACTTTGTATAAAACATCAGCCCACTCACTTATCACATAAAAACCATGTGCAAAGCCCGGGGGCACCCATAATTGATTCTTGTTTTCCGCCGACAAGACATACCCCACCCATTTCCCAAATGTTGGAGAACTTTTCCGTAAATCTACAGCCACATCAAACACCTCTCCAACAATCGCACGGATAAGTTTTCCTTGAGGGTGTTTGATCTGGTAATGCAACCCCCTCAGAATACCTTTTCGAGATCCAGATTGATTATCTTGAATGAAAGGAAATTGTATACCTCCATCTTGCTCGAAACATTTAGATGAAAATACTTCCCAAAAATAGCCCCGATTATCACCATAGATTTTCGGTTCAATAAGAATAACATTCGGAATTGATGTTGTAACGAATTTCATGGATTTTACCTAAACTATTATACTCATTTATTCCAATCACAGGCATAAACAAATAAATTGGCTGGTGAATCATATCTGTTTTTATTAAAAGACGCAACCTTAAAACAAAAAACAGCGACAATAGATTCCTCCACCTTTGGGAAGACTCCCGGATATAACACAAGATAATCAGGATGATAATGTTTAATTGCCCAAAGAGCCGTATCTTCATAAGTCGTTTCTTTATTCATAACTTTCGCGACATCTGGTTGAATTAATCCAGCGAAGCCGATCATCGGACGATTAGCATAATAGCCAATGATACCAACCTCTAAAGCACCAACTGTGGCATTTTCCGATGAATTTTCAGCCAACCACTCTCCAGTCGCACGGTAAATTTTATAACGATGATCGGGGTTTATTCTTACAGCGTCAACATGGTTGACTTGTGCGACAAAAACAGCGGCAACCAAAACAACCATGGCTCCTCGTAATATTAAAGAGTATCTATCTTGTGGAATAAAATTCCATAGCCATTGAATTCCCAAACCAACCGCTACGACGAACCCCGGCACTAGAGGGGCATAATACCAAAAATAACTACTCACGCCTAAAATTGTATAAGAAACAAAGTATAAAATAGTCCAGAAGAAGAATAGAAGCCATCGTCTTTTCGCAGCCAAAGCATAAAAAATACCAATTACCGCCAAAATCGCTTCTATCCAATACTGCCATCTCGTCATATACCAATTGATCACTCGCAAAATACCTGGCGCAAAGCGTTGGCTGATTGCCATATTACCTTGTGCTTGTTTTGCGAAGAGTGTCGCTGGAATTGGAGAACCAAAATAGACCCATGCAAAAGAAAACCACAATCCTAAAATAACCAAAAAAATAAATAATACACTCCAGGGTAAGGCACGTTCTTCCCTATCTTCAGAATCAGGTTTAGCATTATGGGTAAGCCTACGGTTAATAAAATCCATAGACAATAAAAAAGGCACCAAAATACCATCTGCACGAGTTAGAACCGCAAGCGCAGAAAACAATGCCGTTAGGTTATATCGCTTCTTTGCATAAGTAGCGAAAGCCCCCAAGCAAAGCGCAAGATATAACAATGTTTCTGAGCCCAACGTAGTGAGTAGCAAGGGAAAACTTGGATAGAGTAAAAGCACCACCCACCCAACTATAGGAGTCTGCCACGTTTTTGACAAATCCCAAATAAAATAAGCACCTAATGCAATACTTGCTATACCTAAGAAGTTTGCCAGATAATGCAAATCCGGGACGATCAAACCGAAGATTGCCAAAATCAATGCGAAGAAAGGAGTCGTTGTGCTTAATACTTTTAGACCTGTATTGTAAACAAAACCATTTCCACGGAGGACATTCTGTGCATAACGATAAGTAATGAATGGATCATCATAAGCCCATTCATGGAAACCCGCATACAACAAAATGCCTACCACAACGAGATACCCCCCGACAAACCATCTTTCACGAGATATTGTCAAATTACTCATTGATTCATTGTCAACCGAGGATATGTTTTAACCAAAAAGAAACTATGTTTGCCAAGGTGAAATATATTGATAGTACCAGCAATATTCCATAAAAAACATCAAGGTAATTCTACATAAATTGGGCTATTTACCTGTAAACCACTATCAAAAGTCAGGTTATCACCATATTTATCCATCACTTTAATAGTTTCAGAGGGAGGATTCATTGTATGAGTATGAGGAAAATCAGGAGACCATACAATCCAAATTGTCTTTCCACTATTTGAGAATTTATAACCTTCTAAACTATCATCCTCATTTACCTTTACTTTCCCCTTATATTGCATCCCAGAGAGCGTATTAGCCATGAATTTATAAACCTGGTAAGCCGGGTTTGGATTGGAAATATTATCACCTATTAAATCAGAGTATCGCCAGCCACCCCCATAGAAAGGATACCAGATAGCACCCAACAAACCATTTTCCCATGTTCTTGTATATAGTCTAATGACATAATCTGCTTGTACCTCATAGAAATCGTCTCCTGGAGGATTACATTCATTTTTGTTCCAATCAGGGCACAATAAAGAGGCTTCTGTATTCATGATCGGTTTACTCACACCATACTTTGCCATGACTTCTTGTAGGAATTTGGCTTTCCCGATATCCGCACCCCCGCGCTCATCCCACATATCTTGGAATTCTTTCCCACCTACATAATATGGATACCCATGATAACTGACCGTATCAAAATATGAACCCCCACCATTCTTAAGTATTCCTTCGAGGAAATGGGGGCTAGTTTCGTGATTGCATTCAACATCAGAGTTCGAGGGATCACAATCTAGTAATAAACCACCATTAAGCACTTTCGCACTTGTATCAATAGATTTTATTGCAGGATAGGCAACTTTCAACATTTCCGCATAATACTCACCACCATAATACGAATCATTTTCATCTCCCCAACAACCAAAATTACTATCGGGGGGTACAAGATTCCGGTCAACATCCGGCTCATTTCCAAGTTCCCAGTAATGGATACTAAACGGTGGCTTGCTATACTTATCAACCAAGGCTCTGAGGAATGTAGCGAATTCATCCAACTTGTCATCCTTGATAGGACCACAATATATGCCATCATGTTTTTGTGCCCAGGGAGGCGTTTTATAAATAATGGCAATCGTGTACATCTTTTGGTCGGATAAATTCTTTAGACTATCTTCAGGCACACTACTCCAATCATATTTATGTACACCGTCTTTCGGTTGGTTTGGCTCAATTTTGCTCCAATCAAATGCCATCACACGAGCCCAAGATATTTTGGCATCATCAGCCATCTGAATTATTGTCTGATTATTGAATGAAAGAAATTGAGATCCAAAAACAGTGGGAGGTGGGGGATAATTTTTCACGACAGAAGGCAAAAATACTTGGTATTCTTGATTCAATTCCGCGAGCGACCGTTTCACATTTGAACCACCCAATATCATGACAACGGTAATTAACAACAAAGAGATTCCAAATCCTCGTTTTATTTCCATTCTTCTAAACATAATATCCCTCTCTTCTTCCAAAAGACATAATAGATTCAGTTGCTTTGTACTATGTAATTAGAAAAGAATCTATTTTGCCAATTGCCTATGAAAATTTATGAATCTTAGATAATACATAAGATATTAAAAATATATTTCAACTTTGGGGATCACAAAATATATTAATATTATATCATTTACCTCTAGTGCTCAACCAATGGTAAAAATACTTGGAAATAGAATCCATCAATATATGGCAATGAAGGGTCGTTTGCATCATCCCAGATCATATTTGCAATTGTTACAGTATAATCCGTTAAATACGAGACGCGAAAATTGCCATGTAAATCAAACCATACCTCATGAGCCCACCCCGGAGAAAAATAGCGTGCCTCACTCCATACAGCCCTTGGATTACTGGAAACGCGATAAACCTCATGCCCAAGTCCTGTGTCATTATAAAAAATATAATAATAACCTTTTCTATATACAACTGCTGGGCTTTCAAGAGCACCTTGTGTGCCATAAATAATTGCTCCCTGATCCTCCCATGGACCCAATAGATCTTGAGATTTTGCTAATCCAATTATTGCGCCGCTCTCATCCCTACCCGTATAGAACAAATAGTATCCATCATTCGTTTTTATCACATGAGGGTCCCTACAATCAGACCATGCCCCTTCTTCCCAATCCATACCCGGATGATCGGGTTGAAACACCAAGCCTTCCTTTACCCAACTAGTAGGATCAGCAGGGTCAATGGTCGTGGCTAAAAGGATACTTTGCACATAATTTTTATTTACCCCAGTGTAGAAAAGATAGTACACACCATCCTGAAACAATACAGATGGAGACCATATTGCCAAGTCATCCCAGTCTCCCGATTTTTCTATTCCTAGGACAGGGGACAAATCATTCCAAGCGCATAAATTGGATGATTTTCCATAAGCAAATTTCTTCTCACCGGGAAGAAACATCGAAACTACAAAATAATCTCCATGGTAAATAAAAACACTATGATCTTTCAAACCGAATTCTGTCGGGAACCAACCGTATTTGCTACACTCCGCCTTTGCATTCAATTTGAATTCTTTTTGCAAACAACCATTAAAAATCATTATTAATACAAAAACCAAAAGTACTTGCGTATATTTCTTCATATATATTGACTATTGTTATGAGAAACAACAATTATTTCTAAATACTTTTTGTTTACCCCCTATTTCAATCAAAAAACAAAGTACTAGTATTTCATCCAGTGGAAAAGATAAATAATTGCTAACCTAATAAAACTTCTAACTATATCTGTCAAAACCCAGAATATTCACCTCTGACGGAATGGAATTTCTGGCTTTTCTCAACGGCACTGTATTCCTTTTCCCCTTTATTAGAGGAAAATCACAAGATCACCTCTTCACATGCGCATCCCGATATGCAG
>DUEG01000066.1 GCA_011176615.1 Anaerolineae bacterium
CTATGTGTTGAGCAATCGTGGTTTTTCCGGAAGATTCAGGACCATAAATTTCAGAAACGCGACCGCGTGGTATTCCTCCGATCCCCAAGGCTATATCCAGGGAAAGAGAACCTGTTGGAATCGCTTCAATTGCTAAATGATGCGCTTCACCAAGCCGCATGATTGACATCTCGCCATATCGTTTAGCGATGTTATTTATTGCTGCGTCTAATGCTTCTTTACGTGCTTTATCCAATATTCTATTTCCTTCTTAAATATAATCTAAGTTTACATGATAATAACCATTGTGACAAGGTTTAGAGATATATTATAATAATGAATGCATGGATTATCTATATCAGATGTGCAAAAACCTTATTTCACAACATTAAAAATCCAGGTCAAGATTTTTAGGATAGTTAAAAGAAACAAAAATCATATGAATTAGGCGGGATTACAAAAAATAATATGACAAACGAAACTATCCGAACAATACAAATTGCGCGATTATTAAGAGAAGGAAGTATATATTAAGGAAATGTGCAATAGAGTCAATATTATTTTAAATAGCGGGGAAATCTTGGATCTAAAATTATGCTTTGCGTCGAATGAATTTTGCGAAAAAGGAGATTAGAACATGAGTAAAATTACCCGTGAAGACGCCCTTGAATATCATCGAATGGGTGGAAAACCTGGCAAAATATCAATATTACCAACAAAACCACTCGTAACACAAAGGGACTTGGGATTAGCATACACACCTGGGGTTGCTATTCCGGTACTAGAAATTGAGAAAAACCCTGAGGATGCTTATGAGTATACATCTAAAGGAAATCTGGTTGCTGTTGTATCAAATGGCACAGCAATTTTAGGATTGGGAGACCGCGGGGCATTAGCCTCAAAACCAGTTATGGAAGGTAAAGGAGTGCTATTTAAGACGTTCTCCGATATAGATGTATTTGATATCGAGGTTAATTCCCATGACCCCGATGTCGTAATTCAAGTTGTCGCTGCAATAGCCCCAACGTTTGGAGGTATCAATTTAGAAGATATTAAGGCTCCCGAGTGTTTTTATATTGAAGAAACTTTGAAAGGAATGCTGGATATCCCTGTATTCCATGATGACCAGCATGGTACAGCGATCATCACAGGAGCCGGATTGATAAACAGCCTAGAGATTGTTGGAAAAGATATCAAAGATATTAAAATTGCTATATCTGGTGCAGGCGCAGCTGCTACTTCCTGTGCAAAACTAGCCACGCTGCTTGGCGCAAAGCATGAAAACATTTTTATGTGCGATAGTAGAGGGGTTTTGTACAAAGGTCGGACTGAAAGGATGAACAAATATAAAGACTATTTTGCGCAAGATACTGATGCTCGTACATTGGCTGATATTGTAAAAGATGCAGATGTATTTTACGGTCTCTCAGTCGCGGATATTCTTACGCCAGAAATGGTTAAGTCAATGGCAGACCAGCCGATTATTTTTGCTATGGCAAACCCGGATCCGGAGATCAAGTATGAGTTGGCAAAAGAAGCCCGACCAGATGCGATTGTTGCGACAGGAAGATCGGATTATCCGAACCAAGTAAATAATGTGTTGGGTTTCCCCTTTATTTTCCGTGGCGCATTGGATGTCCGAGCAACATCTATCAATGATGAAATGAAAGTGGCTGCTTCACATGCGCTTGCTATGTTGGCTAAAGAAGATGTGCCTGACAGTGTGCTTCAAGCATATGGCGTGGATAGTTTGATGTTTGGACAAGATTATATTATCCCAAAACCATTCGACCCTCGTGTTCTTCTTTGGGAATCTCCGGCTGTTGCTAAAGCCGCAATGGAAACCGGCGTTGCTCGAAAGACAATCGATATAGATGAGTATCGTGAACAACTTGCTTTCCGTCAGGGAATAGGACAGCGTGTTCGACATTTCATCATGAATAAAGCGAAAACAGCAAAACCGAAGAAACGTGTTGTTTTTGCAGAGGGGGAGGAAGACAAAATTATCCGTGCAGCCGCGCAAGTTGAGGATGAAGGTATCGCAATTCCTGTTCTTATTGGTCGCCAGGATGTGATCCGTAAGGCGGCTACTCGTCTTGGACTACATTGTTGCCCAGATATTATTAACCCTGAAAGTTTCGAGCGAATGGATAAATATGCTGAGGCATACTATAAAATTCGCCAGAGAATGGGTGTTACTCGGAAAGATGCTTATAAATTAATTCGTGAACCAAGCATTTTAGGACCCATGATGGTTAAGATGGGTGACGCTGATGCAGTTGTTGCGGGATTGACATATGATTATCCGGAAATCCTGCGACCTGCTTTGCAGATACATCATACATCCCCAGACGTAAAACGCGCTGCTGCTGCGTATATCATGATTGTTAAAGATCGTGTCTACATTTTTGCAGATGCAACGGTAAATATCGATCCGACAGCAGAAGATTTGGCTGAAATTGCTTGCTTAGCAGATAAATTTGCCAAACAATTGGATATCAAACCACGTATTGCCATGCTTTCCTTTTCGAATTTTGGTAGTACACCACATCCACTGTCTGAGAAAGTACGGAAGGCAGTAGAAATTATCAAGCGTGAGCATCCTGAAATCGTCGTTGATGGGGAAATGCAAGCCGACACGGCGGTAACCCCGCAGATAATTGATGAGCGCTATCCATTCAGCCAGGTCAAAGACGCTAATGTTCTAATATTCCCATCTCTCGAATCTGCGAACATTGCATATAAGTTGTTGCAGAGACTTGGCGACGCGCTTGCTATAGGTCCAATATTATTAGGCGTGGGCGCTCCGGTACATGTCCTTCAAACTGGGGATGAAGTACGAGACATTGTGAACGTTGCTGCAGTAGCGGCAATGGATGCCTCTAGTCGATAAAAAATCCTAAGCTGTATTTCCGTAAAACCCTAACTCGGGGTATCAGGATAGCATCCTATACCCCGAGTTTGTGGTAGTATTGGAGGGATTTTCTACCCCTTATAATCATAAATATTGGAGTTTTTACTGTGGTAAGTGAGATAAGAATCTGCTTTGTTTGCCTGGGAAATATTGTTAGAAGCCCACTAGCGGAGCATTTGTTTCTTCGCTTGGCTAACCAGAAGAGAAGAAAGCACGAATATATTGTTGAATCTGCAGGTACTTCCGCATATCATATAGGTGAAAAGCCAGATTCGAGAATGTGCCGAGTGGCTGCAAATCATGGATTTAGATATTCGGGGCGTTCAAGACAATTTGAAGTTAATGATTTCCATCGGTTTGATTACGTAGTTGCAATGGATCTAGAGAATAGAGACACTTTGCAAAGGCTATCGATAGATGATACTCATCGGAAGAAGATTCGTACAATGAGAGAATTCGATCCTTTAGGTAACTCTCATATGGATGTTCCTGATCCGTATTTTGGCGGGGCAGATGGCTTTGAAGAAACTTATTGTATTATCGAAAGGTCTTGTAGAGGGCTTTTAGAAGCGTTTGAAGATGGTAGATTAGAGATCTAAAAAGGAAGTGATCCTGTGATCCCGCTTGTTGTAACAAATTGGTTGGTTAACAATGGATTTGGTGATGTGGTTTCAACAAAGACAGTAAGTGGTGGTTGTGTAAACAAATGCTTGGTGATAACTACATCATCATATAGAACCCTTTTTCTTAAGACAAATTCACAATGCCCGAAAGATATGTTCGAGCGAGAAGCCGAAGGGCTAGAGGAGTTAAGAATAGGTAAAGGGCCTCGAGTTCCAAAAACATATTTGTATGAGGATGATTTTATTTTATTGGAGGATGTAAAACCTTCGGCACCCCAAGAAAATTATTGGGAAAAATTCGGTGTTCAACTGGCAACTTTGCATAATCAGGTGAACCCGAGATTTGGCTTTTATCATAATAATTATATTGGGAGTACAGCACAGATTAACAACTGGATGGATGACGGTTATCGTTTCTTTGCTGAGCAACGGCTTTTGTATCAGGCGGAGTTGGCATATAAGAAGGGATTGATGACAGTTGATGATTTAAAGAAACTTGAACATTTAGCAAATTGTTTGCCCATGTTGATTCCCTCCCAGAAAGCATCTTTAATCCATGGGGATTTGTGGAGTGGTAATCTGATCCCTGACTTGTTTGGTAACCCAACTCTTATTGACCCAGCAACACATTATGGTTGGGCAGAAGCAGAATTAGCGATGACTTCTCTGTTTGGCGGTTTCCCGGAATCATTTTATTTTTCCTATGAAGAAGTTCATCCCTTAGAACCAGGTTATCATACTAGATTTCGTGTTTATAATCTTTATCAATTACTAAACCATGTCAATCTATTTGGGGTTGATTACTATCATCAGGTTAAAGAGATTCTACATTATTTTTCAGAGAGAAAAATATAATCGCTTATGACAGAGAAAAAAATAAGAATTAAGCATATCAAAGTTCGGGAATTACCACAATTCGCTGAGTCAGTCATTAAAACAGGTAAGCGTGATCAATTTGTGCCAATCTCGGTACAGCGTGCTATTGCCCATGCTCATAACCCTTGGGCGGACAGCGATGATATTGGGTTGCTTGTTGCAGTTGATAAAGAGGATGAGATTGTTGGTTATTTTGGTATTTTACCAATTGCTCTACGTGACGGAAATGATATCCATAAGGTATATTGGTTCTCTACTTGGCTGGTCTCTCCAAAGGTGCGCGGAAAGGGTGTTGGGTCAAAGTTGATGCAAGAAGCGCTTTCCCTGAACCAAGATTATTTAATTGTTGGTAGCGTGTATGCACGTAGGGTTTGTCATAAGTTTGGATTCTTAGAACGCCCACCCTTAATTTATTACTGGGTAGATATGACAGGGATGGAAAGGATGAATATATTGGTAATGCTCAGGCGTTTGTACAGAAAAGGATTGAAGTTATTAGGACGAAACCATAAGAAAGTTATACTTACCAGTCAGGTTACGCGAAAGATTGATCGTCTCCTTTCTCCATTTACAAAGTCAATATTTTATTCAACCCTTAATTTCATAACTAGAAAATACATAATGGGGATCCAGATTGAAGAGGTCTCTGAATTAACTAACTCATTTCAAGGCTATGAACATCGTCCAATGGTGGAGCTCCACCGAAGTCTAGAAACGATAAATTGGATGTTGAAATATCCTTGGGTTGTTAATCCTGGTCAATCATTGACAGAAAACATGGATTATTATTTCAGTGATGTAAGAGCACTATATAAAACATTTGGGTTAGAAATTAGAGATTCATCAGGTCAATTTACTGGATTTATTGTTTTTTCTGTTTCAAAGATTGGTGGAAATGTAGTGCTGAAAGTTCTCGATTATGATTATCGGGATAAGCGAATGGAAAATATTCTGTTTGCACTGGCAATCCGTTACGGGAAGAAATTTTCAGCAGATCGTATTGAAATGCCAAAAGAGTTGATTGGCGAATTGGCTTATAGGCTATTGGGAAGGATCCTGTTGCATGAAAAGAGGCGCATTTACCAATCTTCTCCAAAATCAGAAGATAGTCCATTGGCAAGATCTTGGGAGAAGTTAACTTTCCATCTTGCTGATGGTGATATGCCTTTCTCCTAATTAC
>DUEG01000067.1 GCA_011176615.1 Anaerolineae bacterium
CCAATCAGGGCAATATCATCCCCCTCCCGCAAAACAAATGCTTTCCCCAATTCAAATTGATAAGAATCATCGAAAATCGTCTTGAATGGATCGCGCGTCAAACGTAAATAAGCAGGACCATCTAAATCGTTCACCAATGCAATCATCGCTTTGCGTACTTCAACCGCATCTGCGGGCGCGACCACAGTCATATTCGGCATCGCCCGAAAAACAGAAATATCCTGAACCGCATGGTGGGTTTTGCCCGTTTTACCTGTCTGAATACCGCTGTAAGCACCTGTGATGATCACACGCAAATTAGGTTGTGCAACCACAACACGAACCTGGTCGAGATCACGCTTGGCAGCAAATGCAGCAAACGTGCTAATAAAAGGAATAAATCCCAGGCTTGCCAAGCCCGCTGCAACGCCCATCATATTTTGCTCCGCAATCCCCATTTCAAGGAAATGGTCAGGATGTGCTTTCGCTACAAAATCGGCTCTCGTGGAGTTCGCCAAGTCCCCATCCAAAACCACGACACGAGGATTCTTTTCGATCAACTCATTCAAGGTTTCTCCAAAGGCAACCCGCTGGGATTTTGAGGATGTCATTGCGCACCTCCTATCAAATATTCCGGAGCCAATTTCTCCTCTCCCAGTTCTGTAAGGGCTGCGGATAATTGTTCTTCAGTGGGTACTTGTGCATGCCAGAGATAGTCATCTTCCATAAAACTCACACCCTTTCCTTTAACCGTGTGGGCGATGATTACAGTCGGCTGACCTTTATGAGCCTTGGCTTGCTCAACAGCACCAATAAATGCGGCAATATCATGCCCATCGACCTCAATAGTATTCCAACCGAATGCCTGCCATTTCTTAGCGGGGTGCTCGATTGGCGTAAGCATGTGCATGCCAGATTCCTGCCATCCGAACTGCTGAAGCCCATTATAGTCTAGGATTGCTGTCAAATTATCCAAGGAATAGCGCGCCGCCACAAATGCTGCTTCCCACACCTGCCCCTCTTGGGATTCTCCATCACCCATAAGCACGTAAGTATGGAAATCTTTGCCAAGCATTCGAGCGCCTATAGCCATCCCAATCCCTGGCGAGATACCCTGCCCTAGCGAGCCTGAGGACATATCAATCCCGGGTGTTTTTGTCATATCAGGATGCCCTTGCATACGGGAGTCAATCGCATCAAAAGTAAGCAGTTCCTCGATAGGGAAAAACCCGCGCTCAGCCAGAACAGCATAAAGTGCAATTGTCGAGTGTCCTTTGGAGAGGATAAAGCGGTCCCGGTCTTCCCAATCCGGATTGGTGGGGTCGATGTTCAAAATATGGAAATAAAAGGCAACCAACATATCCGCACACGATAATGGACCACCGATATGACCCCCCTTAGCATGATGGACAGCAATGAGAACTCTGGCGCGCACACGCGCAGCAAGTTCTTTCAAGTCTGATAACAGTTGCGGGGATAAATCACTCATAGGTTCACGCCTCCCGATATCCAAGTTGAGATGATATTTTCGCGGCATTAGCAACCACGACCTCAGTCAATTCCTTCACACGCTTTCTATTGTAACGGGCGACCAAACCGCTCAGGCTAATCGCGCCAACAATATTTCCACGATAGTCATAGATAGGTGCGCCAATCGCTGCAATCCCTTCCACAACATCTTCCTTGCTCACCACAGTTCCCTTTTTCTGTGTATTCGCAACATCCTTCAATAACGCCGGTAAGGAATTAATCGTATAAGGCGTGAATGCTGGTAACCCTGTTCTCTGCGCGTACGCTTTCAATTCTTGTTCATCAAGCCCAGAGAGTAAAGCACGCGGTGCACCACCACAATGCAATGGCTCCCGACCGCCGACTCTTAATGTAAATATATTTACTTGGTATTCGGCTTCAACCCGCTCTACGCACAACGCATCGTCCCCTTCACGAATGCATAAAAACGCTGACTCTTGGGTCTGCTCGACCATCTCCCTTAAAAAAGGAAACGCCAATCGGCGGATATCCAATTGGCTTTGAAAATATGCGCCTAATTCAAAAGATCGCACACCCAAGCGATATTTCCTGCTCTCTGGGCAGCGCTCAACAAAACCACGCATTTCCAGAGCAGCAAGAAGACGGTAGGCTGTCGCTTTATTCAATCCGAGGGCGGTTGCGATGGAAGTTAAACCTATTTCCGGCCCATACGAAGGAAACGCCTCTAGAAGATCCAATGCTCTTAAAACAGATTGCGCACCGTTCACCGAGGGGTGTTCCTGATCGTTGCTTGTCATCCATATCCTTCTGTGTTTCACGCAATGAAACAGCGGTTTATAATATGAATATAGCATATCGCATTCAATTGAGCATGTCAATGAAAAATGTCATATTTACAAATGGACAAAAATCACTATAATAGATAATAGATTATTGATTATAATAGTATAATATAGATAAAATCACAATAGTCATATTCTATCAAGGGATAAATTTCAACCAAATGTCTTGATCGAATATTTAGAGAGTAGATCAAGCCCAATAAATTTAATTCACATCAAGAAAGGAGCATAGAACTAGCGAATAAGAAAAAATAAATATACGCCCTATTTCATAATTGTTTTATATACCATTCACTTCGAATCCAGTTGGTGAGAGCATTTTCGGATAAAACTACAAAGCAATACAAACGTTTGCGAAACAAATAGGTAAACTATGAACCTTCAGTTGTGCCAAGGACAATCAAACTTGAACCCGTGGTATTATCTGTATATATCCCTTTGGATGTATCTCAATGGATTCACAACGTCCATACACAAACCTTTTTTAACACGCCGGACCCTTTAGCAGAGCGCCCGGTAATTTTTTCTTGGAGGAAAAAATGTCTGATCAAGTAGATCCGAACAAAGTATTAGCAACATTTTATGGCGATGAAGAATTTCCCGTAGAATGGAAGGACGAAGAGGAAAAGAAACTTTTCTGGTACTACGATGACAACCACTGCCCCCTCCCGATTACCCCCATGTGGTGGAGTCTAAATGGGTGGTGGGGACCATCTTTGGATTATATGTATCGCCGTTTTGGCTTTCCTCTTGGTAAGGCATGGATTGGAAAGCGCATTAACGGCTACCTATACAGCGCAATTGTTCCACGTGAAGATGAATCCGCTGCCATGCTCGGACCATATTACGGTTGGATCATGGGCACTTACGCACAAAACTTCCTCGAGTGGTGGGAAGAACGCTAC
>DUEG01000068.1 GCA_011176615.1 Anaerolineae bacterium
TGTCTTATAAGAAAATCAGGTTCACCTAGGATTTCACACTTCCTTCCGTCCAATTCGTAGATCGTCTTCAAAACCGCCTGGTATATGACAGAAGCACCATGCTTTAAGGCTTCTTTGGTCCTCTCTTCCCGATCTTCCAGAGACCCTTCGCGAAGGTCTTCGTATTCCGGAAAGGTTGCAAGGTGTGAGACCTCGTGCCTTTTCCCGAGCTTAAAAAGAACCTGATCATAAGGCCCGGGTGGAGATCCCTCCTCTCCGATTTCTTTGAGATAGATCCGAAGCTCACATTTTGAGGGGCGGGAATAAGTGTAGAAATCCGAAGCAGTTAGTCGAAGCATGATCTAGTATCATCTTTTTGCATGCCCCTTAAACACGAGCATAACGATAATGCCCTTTTATTTGCTGGTTGAAATACTTGCCATGGGAGTCGGCGATCTTTAACTCTTCAAATACCTGAATAGGAACATCAAAATATTGATAGACCCGTCCTCCATGGAATTCAATTTCGAGAGTATTGGTATTTTTATCATACCTGATGCGTGATAGGTTAGTAGAAACGACAGAAATCCATTCCATATGCCCCTCCATTTATATTTCATCAAAATCGATAATACGGGGTGAATTAGGGTCTTGCTTTCTCCACAGTTCAACGACTTCTGAATAATCATTTGGTTCCAGATCTCTATTCCAACCACCAGGTCCTATTTCATCATAAACAACTGGATCTTGGCTATCTGGTCTCCGATTCCTTGATGGAGGATCTATCATTGCCCTTATAGGAACATGAACCCCTTCCCCAACAATTATTGCTTCTCCAGTCCTGAGTATCGGTAGCATTGAAAATAATCCCTCTAAATTTTCGGAGACTGCTGAGGTAACATGCGAGCGATCTTGTGAATTTGCCAATCGCATCGCAAAAAATGTTCCACATTGGCTCAATATAGTTGTATCTATTTCAACTGGTCTTTGAGAGATAATCATAGCCCCGATACCATATTTTCGACCTTCCTTAACAATACGTCGGACTGCCTGGGCCGCTGGCCCTATATCATCCCTTCCAAGATAAGCATGCGCCTCTTCGAGCACCAAAAGCAAAGGTCGCTCTCTTCCGCCCTCTGAAAGGTTTCGTGCCCAAAATAGAGAATCATAAATAATCCTGAGAAGAACCCCTATGAGTATGTTGAGAATATCACGCGGAATTCCTGATAGATCTAAAATCGTAACGGGCGTTGCGCATTCAAGCCATTGACTTAAAAGTTCATCCAAATCCTTTTTTGGAATTCCATCTGTATTTGGTAACCAGTCTCCCGGTCGAAAAAGAAAATCATATCTTGAATCCCGGAGCTTATAGGCCAATGCCTCTAATGGTCGCCTGATATTGAGTCTACTCTGACTCAGATATACTTTTGGGCTTGCACCTGCTGAGGTGTCTTGTGGTTTACATTTGGGTGGTCTAACCTTTATAGGATCTCCGCAATCAATTTCCTTCCCATTTTCGTCAGTTTCGAAAGCAACTGTATCAGGCGATTGATTTCCAGTTTGTAGATGTGTTGACATCACAAGCAAGTGGAGCTCATACCACAATTGGTGTATGCTAAAAGGTACTGGTGAATCAACATTGAGTGTGCTCTCGATAACTCCTTTCCTAGATTTATTCTTTAACGACTTCAATTTTTGCTCTGTAATTTTTTCTATGATTCCTCCACGATCTGCATCACTGGGAACATCACCAAATGTCACAGATAATAGCTCATCAAATGTGAGTGCCCAATATGGAATATAGAGTGGGTGCTCATTTCTACGTTCGTCAGGATTAATTCTAAAAACCATCGCCTGATCTTGTAAAGCGGCGGCATATTCTCCGTGAATATCAAGCACTATAACTCTAGCAGATTTGAACCGCCCAGCTTGAGATATGGTATTTAGTAATCCAGCAACGGTTGTTGATTTTCCCGTTCCCGTGCTACCAACTATTGCAGAATGCCTTGTTAAGAGTTTATTAATATCCAGTAAGGCAGCAATAGCCTCTGAACTAGCGAGACTGCCAACCCTAACATATCTGGGTGAATCTGGGCGGCCATATATACGCTTAAGATCTTCTTCAGTGACAAGATGAACAGTATCTCCAATTGTGGGGTATTGTGAGAGACCTCTATCAAAATCCCCTTTACGAGTACCTTCACCAACCAGCTGGACTGTCATCCATCGGTGACCATGAATCTCATGTTCAGCAAGCCGTTCTGGAACCGCACTGGCACCAACTTGGGAAACAATACCAAACAAGTCAACGTATCCAATTGGAATTCGAACGAAACTACCCACTTGGCCGATCCTAAAAGCATGTCCATCAACAAAAGCTAATCCTGATGCGGTATCTTCATCGAGAACAACACTAATTGTTGCACCTTTTACATCCTCAACTGCACCTAAACGAGTAGGGTTATTAGCCATTTGTTTTTTTCCTCACGCTTTCTTTCCTGCGATATCTTGGAGAAATGCACCGAAAAAATTAAAATCTCCAAGCTTGAAACTCGCTTTCCATGGATCATCCTCTTTCGCTCCTTTTGTCCATTCTATAGCCCCGGAGGGTAACAACGAGTCGGGTTGTTCATCTAACTCTCTCCAGATTTGCTTTCTTGTCCCAGTAACTGTCCCATCTTCCGCAAGAATACTGAGGTTTCCACGTTCTTTTGCCAACGAAACTGCGCTAGTATAGTTTTTCAGAGGTCCATACATCAGAGCAAAAACGGCAGTAGAAGGTGTCCCTTGTAAACTTTGAACAATTACATCGTTTAAATGCTGATCTCCAAACGAATATCCGACAACTATCATAGCGCTTGATGGAGTGCTTAGAAATTTCCTCAACTGATCCATCATGGCAAGATATGGCATCTTTCGACTTTGCTCATACTTAAGGTGCGAAGGGTGGATTACTACATTCCCACCTTTCTCAATATCGGTCCTAAAAACCTTGAAACTATCATCGATACTACTTCTCCAATTAATAGAGCCGTGTATTTTCCATAATCTGGCCCATCTTGGCGGCAGATTGTCAAACTCAATTGCATGAGAATCAAAAAAAGGTTGACGTGCTCCAACAAATCCATCAAAAAAAGGTACTCGAAAATCTTCAAGCGCTTGTTCTATTAATAAATCGTAGTTGGTTGTAAAAATCTCAACTGAGTAAGTACGATCAATAGAACCAACCCAAGAGGCAAAATTGTGGTATGGGGTAGTTTTATCTGGGAGATCTTTGCTGACACATTTAATAATCTCTTCACATATCCCCGTTTCAAGCTTTTCGAGTGTAGTCTTGCTCAAGCCCCTCACATCACCAGTACCAACCAGATCTTTAAGACCACGAACACGGCTTAGAATATCCTCAATATTAGGATTAGAATTTCCATCCTCGTTTAGTTGCAAACAGATGTTTCTCCACGGTTCTTTATAATCTTTACAGCACACTTTTTTTGCCACCGTCTCAGTCAGGCCTTTAATATCAGGGATTAAAGGCGTATTCGATCCAGCGTTTACTGAATATGGACACCCAGCACCGAAAAGGAAACCAATTCTCATTTTATCTTGAGTTAAGCACTGTAATAACTGATTAGCTTGCTTTTCAGGGTCATTGCTCATAGAAGTCACTCCACATTTTAGAAAATAAGAATTTTGAACCGATAATACTGGATAACAATTAAACGATTTTTTGCTACCTGCTTACACCATAACAACATTATGCTTTACTATTTGTTTATATTATATTTTGCCCATTTGCCTAATCCATTATGGCTTTCGTAAATGCATCTATTGCATCTGCGTAAAACTCGATGTTGATTTTGGTTGCCATATCATCTGAAAGCTCAAATAATTGCTTCCTTGATGATATAGGCATCAACAAAGTCATTGCGCCTTTCTCAACAGCCAGTTCAGCAA
>DUEG01000069.1 GCA_011176615.1 Anaerolineae bacterium
ACTGTTAGCACCTTACGAGGTACTACAAGGTTTTTAAGTGATAATTTAACCGAACCAGTAATAAAACTTAATGAATATCTAGCCGGGTTAAACCATATAATCAGAATGGTAAAACCCAATAAACGAGCTTCAAAAAGCAATAACAATTAAATTTTTGTATTTTTGTAAAGGAGTGAATTATGGCAGAGAAAGATAGTGATTTTGGTGCATTTTTGTCTGGATTTATGATTGGTGGATTCGTTGGCGCAGCGGTTGCTTTATTACTTGCTCCCCAATCCGGTGAAGAAACCCGTACCTATATCAAAGAAAAGAGTATCGAACTTAAAGATAAGACCACCGAGACCGCTGAACAAGCACGAATTCGTGCGGAAAAATTAGCGGAAGAAGCAAAATCGAGAGCAGAAGCACTCACTGAACAAGCAAAAGAGAAAACGGTGGAGTGGAAACAAAAAGGACAAGTCGTTCTGGAAGATCAAAAAACGAAACTCCAGGAAGTAATAGAAACGGGTAAGAAAATCACCAAAGGGGAACAAAACGAAGAGGAATTAGAAATAGAAGAAGAAACCTCAACCGAGGAATCCAAAGAAGAAGAATAAACTCTCTAATTCAGCATATCAAATCAAGCGCACATTAATCAAGTGCGCTTGATTTCCAAATCCCCTAATACATCCACAACTGACCCCAGAACATCTCCTGCTAGAACCGCTGCTGTACTGCCCAACCTCATTGCTGCCCGCAACCCTGCTTGTGCATGGATCCATACACCGGCAATTGACGAATGGAAAGCGTCAACACCTTGCGCCCGCAAACCAACAATCAGACCGGCAAGGACATCACCAGTCCCAGCGCGAGCCAACGCGGGGCTAGCAATTGGGATAACTGCAGTGTGTCCATCCGGCGAAGCAATCACTGTGTGAGCACCCTTAAGAACGACAATATGCCCCCACTCATGAGCATATTTCTCAGCCGTATGGACACGATCTGCCTGGATATCTTCTACTTTCATTCCTGTTAAAACAGCCATTTCACCAGGATGAGGGGTAAGAATAGACAAGGAAGGAATTCGTTTATACCACTGGGGAACACGAGCGAGTAATTTCAACCCATCTGCATCGATTACTAAGGGGGGTAGAGACACTTTCTTTACGCGAGAGGATTCGTCATGAGTCGGAAGGAATCCTAATCCTGCTTGTTGTCTTCCCCCGTTAGGGTCGACTAGACGTGAAACGAATTCAGCCGTTGCATCATCCATCCCAAATCCCGGACCAAAAAGCATTGCCGTAACGCGGTCAATATTCTCATTGATTACCTTAACCGCATCGGAGTTGATGACCCCCATTTCATGGGGTAAAAGAATCCAGGTAGCTTCTGGAAGACTTCCAGCAAGGGCGATATGTATTGATGCCGGAACCGCAGCAGTGACTAATCCTGCACCAATGCGATACGCTGCTTCTGAGGCAAGCAATGCGGCGCCCGTATAATTCGTCGAACCCGCAACAACCAATGCTGTACCGAAAGTGCCTTTATGAGCATTCAATGGTCTCTCGGGTAAGCAACGCTTGACCATTTCACAATCAACGACCTCTCGGCGAATAGAATCATAGGCAGCCAATCCTTTTGGTACACCAATATCGACAACTTGTATTTCTCCAACATAATTGTATGCAGGAAAACGTAACAATCCTTGCTTAATGGCTGCCATTGTTGCAGTAATTTCAGCAGGAATACATTCTTCCGCAGCATCACCTGTATCGCAATCTACACCAGAAGGGCAGTCGATAGCCACGACGTGAATATCTTTATCTATAACATTTTCTCGAATACGACCTAAAATATCAGGGATGTTCCCTCGTAATGGAAGATGTACTCCTGTTCCCAACACACCATCAAGTAAGATTGGACGGCTGCTGATTAAGTCATTAAGTTTTTGGTATTCAGGGTCTTCGTCAACTTTTATGCATTGACCACCAAGAGACTTGAACTTAGTTATCAGAGGATCATCTTCCGGGCGTGGCAGGACAATATATATTGTGGCTTTCCATCCCCACTCCAGTAAGTATGAACAAGCGACCACAGTATCTCCGCCATTATGCCCTGCCCCTACAATGCCAAGTACACGTTTTTCGGTCAGAGAGCCATATTTCTGATTTACAATCTCAGCCACACCCTTTCCAGCACAATCCATGAGCATTGCAAAGGTTTGCCCATGCTTGTCTGATTCGCGATCGATAGTTCTCATCTCGTCGACAGTTACATATTTCATCGAATCACCTCTCAACTTAATTTTCATAACTTGATTTTAATTCTAATCCTAAACCATTATCTTAAACGCTTTCTTGCGATAAATTAGTTTGCAATTAATCAAACGATTCAAAAGATGCCCACTCCAAACTCAACTCATCAGTTTTCTCTTGCGTCGGAAAACCAGTATTGGTGTCCCACTTCCTTGCTCGATAATATGCATTCATCATCTCTTGGAAAGGAATCTGATATCCTTTCGCCCCCCCGTCCATGTAAGGTTTGAGTAACTCCTTTGGAAGTTTATCGTTTTCCTTCCTAAGACCGAATTTCCAATTGATCATCCTTTTCAAATTCCAACTCCGTTCGCCTATTCGAAGCAGATCATTTAATGAATATTCCAACCCCGTTGCAGCATTGACCAAATCCCGGGTGGTTTCGGGTGGAACATTCGCAAAATAACAAGACACCAGAGAATTCAAAAGAGTCCGCCAATTCTGATGAACAACTATATTGGTTACTTTCTCAACGTCCGAATGAGGGTCAATATACTCCATGCCTAGAGATTCCTCAATATGCCCCAATACATCAATAAAGAAATAATCGGATTGATTATGACACGCACCTCTAGGGGATGTTGCATAGGAAATCGCCATTCCAGAAGCGCCCCGAGGGTCATGATAAGGCACTTCCAGACCATTTACTTGAATTGCTTCTTCTTCTAAACCAAATCGTGCTGCAAGAGACCGAGCCCCATGAGCCAAAACAGTCCCAAAACCTTCGTTTCTTCCAGTTTGATGGACAAGTTCTTCAATAACATCCTTCACTCCCCATTTCAATCTCAATCCTCCAGTATCTTTTTCAGTAATAACCCCTTTCTCGAACAATGTAAAAGCCAACCCTATGGTATTACTCAAACTGATCGTGTCCATTCCATAACAATCGCTCAACTCGCCCATCCGAGTAATAAATTCTAGATCATCAATAAGTAAATTTGGACCAAAACCAACAATCGTTTCATATTCTGGTCCTTTGTGTTTCTTAGAATCGCTTAGTTTGACTACACGACCACAAGCAATCACACAAGCATGACACGCACGAACACCGGTTAAAATCGACTCAGTCATAGTTGATCCTGATATCTTAGATACGCCCTCGAAAACTCCGGAATGAAAGTACTTTTTAGGCATCTCCCCTAGATAATCAGCATAATCTGCTATACCAGCAGTCCCCAATTCCCTTGTCGCGCGTGAAAGATTATCGTCTTTAAGCATACGGTTAGACTCTGACCTTATGCGATGATAATCAGGACTAGCGACTGGAACATCCCCACTTCCTCGAACAGCAATCGCTTTCAGATTTTTAGATCCCATAATTGCACCCATCCCTGTCCGTCCCGCAACTCGCCCGTGGTCTGTAAGGATTAATGCATACGGTATTTGGTTCTCCCCCGCTGGACCAATGGTCGCAATCCGATATTTTCCATCCTTGAGCCTCTTTTGTATCTTGGCTTGAGAGGTATATGTCTCGCTCCCCCAAACATCTCTTGCATCTTCAATGGAAACATCCTTATCCTTGATGCGGATGAAAACGGGGCTTGGAGATTTCCCCACCACCATCAAACCATAATAACCTGCTTTACGCAATTCCGGACCCCAGAAACCCCCGACATTTGATTCGCCCCATAAGTGTGTCGCAGGTGATCGTGCACAAATCACGAATCTACCCGTTGCCGGACCTTTTGTGCCTGTCAAAGGACCATTCAAAAACAACAACGGGGCTTGTGGCGAAAGAGGGTTTAACCCTGGAGCAAAATAATCCCAAAGAATCCGGGCTGCCAAAGATGAACCTCCCAGATAATCTTCGTACCACTTCGAAGGAACTGTTAAGGCACTGATTTTCCTGTGCGTTAAATCAATCGTTAAAACTGGCTGAATCACAATACGCTCCCATCATAGTATTTATTTTATTGTAACCCAAAATTCGTTTATTTCTAAAAAGACAAATTAATTATTTACATTTTCATTATTTACTTATTGTTTTAATTTTATCGACTCCATTATTACACCCAATGTTAGAATAAGCCTATGATACCAGGATTGAATATGACCTGACCATTTTGTTTTACCTTTAATTGCTAATCAGATTCCCTCCACATGAAAACCAGTTTGCAAACCTTGCAAGGACTGGTAAGATTCAAAGAATGATGAACAAAACAAATTATGTAAAAGCAATAGAAGATTTTCGAAGAGCGAGAAGAAAGGCTGATCTTCTCAATATCTATGAACGTTTACGGGGTAAGTCAAGAGAACTCTTGTCTTATGAAGAAACCCGTAAAAAATTACATGGAATTGAAGAAAGTAAAACTGAATTAAAAGAAATTCCTATTGACTCAATCGTTGGAAGTGTTGGTCGTTATATAGATTTTTCGCGAGATTTCTTGCCTTTGAAAGATGCAAGCGAACAAAGGTGGGCAAGAGTTATGGAAAAAGCGACAAGTTTAGAAGGATTACCCCCAATAGAGGTTTATAAAATTGGGGACGCTTATTTTGTTTTAGATGGCAACCACCGTGTCTCCGTTGCCAAACAACTTGGATCTAAGTTCATCGAGGCTTATGTTACTGAGGTCTCATCGCTCGCACCATTAGAACCTGATACTAATCCCTCTGACTTGATTGTTAAAGAAGAATATACTCAATTTCTCGAAAAGACGAAGATCAAAAACTTGAGACCAGAATCCGAACTCATCCTTACCTGTGCTGGTCAATACCCAATACTTGAAGAACATATTGACGTACATCGCTACTTTATGGGAATCAATCAAAACCGGGAAATTCCATATGAAGAAGCAGTCGCACATTGGTACGATGCTGTGTATCGACCAATCATTGATATTATCAGATCTCAAGGTATTTTGCGTTATTTTCCAGGACGTACAGAAACCGACCTTTATATCTGGCTAAGCCAACATCGAGCCGAATTAGAGGATTCCCTTGGTTGGAATATCAGCATTGAATCAGCCGCAATTGATCTTAAAGAAAAACAAAGTCCTCTCAAACAAACTTCCAGGATTGCATCAAAAATCGTCGATTCACTTCTACCTGATTCAATCGAAAGCGGGCCTCCTCCAGGTCAGTGGAGGGAAGAGATTGTAGGATCAGGGCGCAAAGATACTTTATTCAATGACATTCTTGTCACGATCAGTGAAGAAGACAAGGATTGGCAAGCGCTTCTGCAGGCGATAATCATTGCTGATAGAGAACATTCCAATCTGAATGGTCTGCATATCGTAAAAGATAAAGAAGAAATCGCTTCCGAAAAAAGCAAGCGTCTCGAAGAAGAATTTAACCAACTCTGTAATTCACATAATATTCAAGGGAAATTTAGAATAGAAAGTGGAACAATTGCCCGCATCATATGTGAGCGCGCACGTTTGGCTGACTTGGTCATCAGCCAACTTGCACACCCCCCGAAAACACAACTCATTGCCAGATTAGGATCTGGCTTTCGAACAATGATTTTGCGTTGCCCAAGACCGATTTTAGCAGTGCCAGGAGAGATTTCACAGTTCTCCAATCCTCTTCTCGCTTATGATGGTAGTCCAAAAGCTCAGGAGGCCTTATTTGTGAGCGCATATCTTACAGGGAAATGGCGTATTCCACTATCTGTTATCACAATTGATGAAAAAATTAATGCAGAGAAAACTCAAAGTCGAGCGCGTGCATATCTTGAACAACAAGGTATTCCCGCAAGATATATCGTTTCACATGATAAAGAACCAGCATCGGTTATCCTTAGAACCGTTTCCGACAACGATCACGATCTGATCATTATTGGGGGATATGGCGCGGCGCCAATCATCGAAACAGTCCTTGGAAGCGTCGTTGATAAAATCCTGAACACATCCAAGGTGCCCATTTTGCTCTGTAGATAAATCAAAGAAAAGGATTCCATAATTAGATAAGAAGAAGGATATCCTACATCAACCTATTCTAATTTAGGTTCTCCCATGTGGTTTCATGATATCCAAATGTATTGACAATTAACGTAGAGCCAACCATTGTTGTAATTTGAGCATCAGGTCGGTAGAGATGGATATGTCCATGAAAATGGTATGAGGGATGAAACACGCTATTTAACCAAGAGAACGCTTTGATTCCTTGATGGGGTTTGTCCGTCCTGTCATGGGTTCCCCACGGAGGTGCATGGGTAATAAAAATATCCAAATATTTACCAGTAACAAGTCGATTATGCATCATTCCAGGAATTAATTTAAACACATGTTTCCACATTTCCCCCTGAGTATATTGAAAACTTCCGTTAGGTTTATAACGTAAAGAACCATCAACCCCTGCGAGAGAGATTTCACTTACCCTTACTATTCTTCGATGTAAATCGATTCCTCCAAATGGCTGACAACGTTTTCCACCAGGAAATGTGTCTTTAACTAAGTCATGGTTTCCCCGGACGAAAAAAAGAGGAATATCCAACATACTAATAATGTATTCTAGATAAGTATACGGTAAATCCCCGCAAGATACCACTAGATCAACATCAGCAAACAAACTTCGAACTTGAGCACTATATATGAAAGGAATTACGACATCGCTGATAGATAAAATCTTCATTCCCTCGATCCTGTATATAAACCAATATTTTTCATTATCGTTCTCCCAAACCGCTTATACAATGTTTTAATCTCCTTGTCAATAACAATGAACCAACGTATGACTTCTTATCCTAAAAACTCAGATTTTCAAGGAAAAATATTGACAAGCATGTTAAAATATGTTATCTTTACTAATGGAACCGGTTCCATGTGCGTAAATGTTACTATAGGTGGAGAATGCCCTCAACAATTCGTGATGTAGCAAAAAAAGCAAAAGTTGGAATAGCAACGGTCTCTCGAGTGCTTAACAATAGCCCTGCGGTGAGTGATGAGACACGACAGCGAGTTTTGAATGCAATTGATGAATTAAATTACAAACCTAACCTAATCGCTCGTCAACTTTCCATTGGCAAAACCCAAACTATCGGTGTAATCCTTCCATATCTCACCCTCCCTTCCTACGTTGAACGATTAAGGGGAATCCAATCTGTTCTAGATGAATCAAATTACGATCTCATTCTATTCGTTGCAGAAATACCAAGTAAAAGGGATACCTTTTTTGAAAAACTTGCTGATAAATCACGCGCAGATGGCTTGATCATCATCTCCCTTCCTCCAACAGATGAACAAGCAGAACGATTTATTCACGAAAACCAACCCGTGGTTCTCGTTGATGCTTATCATTCCCGGTTAAGCAGTATTATCGTCAACGACATTCAAGGTGGGAGACTAGCAACGAAACATTTGATTGAACTCGGACACAAAAAAATTGCTTATATCAGTGATTATCTTAATACTCCCTTCTACCCATCAATGCAATACCGTTATAAAGGATATCGGAAAGCATTGGAAGAAGAAAAAATACCCTATTATCAAAAATATCATTTACAAGGGGACCGCGGTCGTTTTTATGCCCAGCAGATGACTCGTCAATTACTCAACCTCAAAGACCCCCCTACAGCAATTTTTGCTGCCAGTGACACTCATGCAATCGGTGCATTGGATGTCGCCCAAGAGGTTGGGATTAAAGTGCCCGATGAATTGTCCGTGATTGGTTATGATGGCATTCGAGATGCAGAATATGTCAACTTAACAACTATCGAACAAAATTTGTTTGAATCAGGCGTCGAAAGTGCGAGTATGCTCTTAACCATGTTAAGAGAAAAGCCTAGCGATGTATATAAAGCAGAACTTTCTATCAAATTGGTAATCCGCAACACGACTGCCCCCCCGCCAAATCCGGATAACCATAATCTATAGGATTGTAAACTAGATAATTCTTGTTACTCAGAACAGAAAAAGAGTTATAAATGATTGATTTTCTAGCATTGGGTGAATCCTTAATTGACCTTATTAGCAGTAAATATATCGAATCGTTGTCCAAGGCGAATCACTTTGACGTCTTCGTTGGAGGTCAACCGACAAACCTTGCTATAAATATGGCAAAACTTGGTTACCGGTCAGCATTAGCAACCTGCCTGGGATCAGATGGTCTTGGGAGGAAAGCCCTCTCATATTTTCAGGCATCTGGTGTCATTACAGATTATGTACAAGTTACTGAGCAATCCCCCACATCTCTGGCAATGATTACCAGGAAAACCACCGGTACTCCTGAATTTATTATTTATCGAGGCGCAGACGGGTTGCTGAAGAGTAACCCTGCTATAAAAAACATTGCTAAAGACATCCGCATCATCCACACATCCGCATTCGCGCTTTCACGAGACCCAACACGGGAAACTATTCTTGATATCATCAAGTTTGCAAAAAACCAAAAACATTTGATCACTTTCGACCCTAACTATCATCCTCATATCTGGCCTGATAAAAAAGATTTCATCGAAACGATCAAAGATGTACTCCCATATATTGATATCACGAAACCCTCAATTGAGGATAGCGAACGGTTGTTTGGTAGTGGTTTGACACCAATAGAGTATTTAGAAAAATTTCTAGCATGGGGCGTCAAGACTGTTATCCTCACAATGGGAAAATCAGGTGTGTATGTATCAACCAATGATGGTTGTTCATTTGAGATTCAACCAAACGACATAAATCCTTCAGATGTCACAGGAGCAGGCGATGCCTTCTGGTCCGGACTGCTTTCAGGACTCTTGGAAGACAAAACCCTGCAAGATGCTGCTTGTATGGGGCAAGTTATGGCTGAATATAAACTGCATAAGTTTGGCCCAATCACAACCTTTCCAGATAAAGAGCAGTTATACTTAAATGCTCAACAAATACAATATAAAACATTGAGGTTGAAACCAAGCCAGACCAAAAAAAGGAGGTGAAGATGAATTTACAAAACCTACATTTTTTATAAAAATATCAATATTTCCCTTTCTAAAAATTTAATGAAGGAGTAAGAAGTAAATGAAAACGAAAAGATACATCTTATTATCTCTCTCTCTTCTCCTTGTTTTTGCCTTTGCACTAACAGCATGCGGGCAGAAACCAACTGAAGAGACAAAACCTGCTGCAACTGAGGAAACAAAACCTGTGGAGACAGAAGCAACTGCAGGAACATTCCTAGAGCGCGCTTATGCAGGTGAATTCAAAGGAACTGCCGTTACCATGACCGGCCCATTCACTGATGAAGACGCTGTCAAATTCGATAACTCTGTCAAAGCCTTCGAAGATGCTACCGGCATCGATATCCAATATGAAGGCACCAAAGAGTTCGAAGCGACCATTTCCGTCCGCGTCGAAGCCGGTGACGCCCCAGATATCGTCGACTTCCCCCAACCAGGTTTGCTAAAAACCTTTGTCAATCAAGGTAAAGTCGTCGATGTCTCTACCTTCCTCCCTCAGTCTTCCTTTGACAACTACAACCAATCCTGGTGGGATATGGCTACCATGGACAGCCCCACCGGCTCCATCGTCGCCGGCGTCTGGCAACGCTTCAACGCTAAATCCCAGGTCTGGTACCCCAAGGATGACTTCGACGCCGCTGGCTACCAAGTCCCAGAAACTTGGGATGATCTGGTAGCCCTCTCTGACCAAATCGCCGCTGATGGCGATAAGCCCTGGTGCGTCGGCATCGAGTCCGGCGCCGCTACCGGTTGGCCCGCCACAGACTGGATGGAAGATATCATGCTCCGCACCACTTCCCTCGATAACTACGACAAGTGGACCACCGGCGACCTCCCCTTCTCTTCCCCAGAAGTCAAGAATGCTCTCTCCCTCCTCACCACCCTCTGGGACGATAAGTACGTCTATGGCGGCCGCGAAGCAATCGTCACCACCTTCTTCGGCGACGCCCCCACTCCTATGTTCGATGAACCCCCAAAGTGCTGGCTTCACAAACAAGGTAACTTCATCACTTCCTTCTTCCCAGCAGGCGTTCAGGCTGGCGTGGACTATGACTTCTTCTACTTCCCACCCATCGATACTCAGTACGGGAAACCTTACCTCGTCGCTGGCGATATCATGGCTATGTTCAACGACCGCCCCGAAGTCCGCGCTGTCATGGAATTCTTCACCACCGGCGCTTCTGTCAAAGAATGGCTCGCCGCTGGCGGCGCTCTCTCGCCTCATAAGGATGCCAGCCTCGACTGGTACGGTGATGACGTCGAACGCGGTATCGCTGCCCTCGTCGCCCAGTCTACTGCTGTCCGCTTCGATGGCTCTGACCTTATGCCCGGTGAAGTCGGCGCTGGTTCCTTCTGGAAGGCTATGACCGATTACTTCTCCGGCTCTATCGATATGGATACCGCCCTCTCTGAAATTGACGCCTCTTGGCCTCACTAATAAAGAGAGGCAATTTTAGGATTGCTTACTATCTCTTAGGGAAGTAACGCATAAAGCATGGAGCAGGATAGTCGGTTGACTATCCTGCTCTAAATCTGAAGTTTTTTCCTAAGGAGAATCGATAAATCTTCATTATTCACCGAAATATCATCTATAATAAATAATGAGAGTCTATGAATTCTTCTGCAAGTTGTTCTCACATAAAGGATTAAATAAGTGTAATAGAGGAGAATGATCATGAAAAGTGTCCCTGATGCCAAAGAAAAACCCACCAATATCCTTGAATGGTTGATAAGCAATCTGGCTGGACTTTTTATCTCCGTTGCTATGCCAATAATTACATTTGGCGTGCTGATAATAGTATTCAAATGGTTGCGTGCTACAACGCCCAATACAATGACAGAAAAAGTGCTTGTTTCCCTCGTTGCGATCGTGTGGGGAGTTGGTGGAGCATTAATCTTATATCTTATATCAAACAAAGTTGTTGAGCAATTGCCTCCGAAATGGGTAAAACTCTTACAACCATTCATCTTCGTCGGGCCCGCTGTCGTCATATTACTATGGTATTTAGCGTTACCTGCTGCGCGTACATTTTGGATTAGCCTTTTCAATCGTGATGGCACACAATTTGTTGGACTAAGCAATTATGTTGCCGTATTCACTGAACGAGATATGCTTGAGGCATTTCGAAACAATGTCTTATGGATCATCTTCGGGGCATCGCTTTCAGTCATTGCTGGGTTGATCATTTCGGTTTTAGCAGATCGCAGCAAATTTGAAAACCTTGCAAAATCGTTGATCTTTCTTCCGATGGCAATATCCATGGTTGGCGCAGGCGTGATTTGGAACTTCATCTATGAAGTTAAAGATGTTGCTGACCCTCAAATTGGCTTACTGAACGCAATTATGGTTTTATTTGGTGGAAAACCACAAGCATGGACTGCACTAAACCAACCCTGGAATAATCTTTTCTTAATCGTGATTCTCATTTGGATGCAAACGGGTTATGCAATGGTAATTTTCTCTGCTGCCATAAAAGGAATACCCGAAGAATTGATAGAAGCATCTCGTGTAGACGGGGCGAATGAATTACAAATATTTTTCAGGATCATGATCCCTTACATCATGGGTACCATTATCACTGTGAGCACTACGGTTATAATATTCACACTGAAAATATTCGATGTTGTTTGGGTAATGACAGGTGGGCAATTTGGTACCCATGTGATTGCCACACAATTTTATCGCCAAGCATTTACAAATCAAAACAAGGGGTTTGCGTCTGCTATTGCTATTGTATTACTTATCGCTGTGGTTCCAGTTATGATCTACAATCTTAAGCAATTCTCCGGGAAGGAGGCATTCTAATATGAGTAAAAAACCGAAAAGTGCAAAAACAAAAAGCAAATTAGGAAGTTTACTGGTAAATGGCATCCTACTCCTGATTGTACTATTGTGGACTATTCCAACCATAGGCGTATTTGTTTCTTCCTTCCGCGACCCTTTTGATATACAAACTTCCGGATGGTGGTCAGTATTTCCTCATAAAGAATGGGTAAAGATTGATGAATTTAAACCAGCAGATGATCTCGACAGAGATAGTGTTATGAAAATTGCTGGCGTTTCTGGAACGTTTGCAGAATTCCGTGCTGGCATCTTGAAACCAGATGGAGAAAAAGTCACTTGGGTAGGAAATAAACGTTTAGGAATGATCCAGATCCAAGAAAAAAAATGGGTAACCAGAACCAAATTCACTTTGGATAACTATGACAAAGTCCTTTCCGGTAAAAAGTATGTCATAAAAACATCAAGTGGCGCTACGAAAGAATTCCAAGGTGATAACTTCTCTGGCGCTTTGCTAAACAGTCTTACAGTGGCTATCCCCGCCACGGTGATTCCAATATTAATCGCTGCATTTGCTGCATATGGTTTTGCATGGATGCAATTTCCAGGACGACGAATTTTATTCGTATTGATCGTTGCATTACTTGTTGTTCCCCTCCAAGTCGCCTTGGTCCCAATACTTAAAGACTATGTAAAACTTGACCTTAATGGAACTTTTCTAGCGGTCTGGCTTGCCCATACTGGATTTGGGTTACCCTTAGCAACATACCTCTTATTCAATTACATCAGCGGTCTACCTAGAGACATCCTTGAATCTGCTTTCATTGATGGAGCATCACACTTCACCATCTTTATGCGATTGATTCTTCCTCTATCTGTTCCAGCGCTTGCATCATTCGCTATTTTCCAATTTCTCTGGGTCTGGAATGATTACCTCGTTGCTCTTGTATTTATTGGTGCAAAACCTGATGTTCAGGTATTCACTATGCGACTTGCAGAAATTGTTGGTTCTCGCGGAAATGATTGGCATTTGCTCACTGCAGGGGCATTTGTCTCTATGGTACTCCCGCTCATTGTATTCTTCTCACTGCAACGGTATTTCGTACGCGGATTACTTGCTGGTTCTGTAAAAGGATAATTTATTTTCTGTTTGCTTTGATAGAATCATCAGGAATTATAAAATTATGTAAAAACAAACTCGATTTGATATTCAGAACTCGTAAACATGCCTGATGATGATTCACAGCCTGTTTGACAAACTCTATTATCTAAACCGATTAAGTTTTAGAGGTGGATTCCATGTCAAAGAAGAAGAAAAATGAGGAAAAGCATTCGCTAGATTTATCCAAACCCACAAAAACCGTAGATTTATCTAAAAACAAACCAACCCCAAAGATGACTCGTAAGGAATATGATCAAGAATTAGCCAAACTACAGATTGAACTTGTGAAACTTCAAGAATGGATAAAGCACAAAAGCCTAAAAGTCGTTGTTATTTTCGAGGGGCGTGATACAGCCGGAAAAGGCGGCACGATTAAACGTATCACAGACAAATTGAACCCGCGTATTGTCAGAGTCGTTGCATTGGGTATCCCCACAGAACGAGAGAAGGCACAATGGTACTTTCAACGCTATTCTGCTCACCTTCCTTCAGGAGGTGAAATGGTATTGTTTGATCGCAGTTGGTATAATCGCGCACTTGTTGAACATGTTATGGGTTTTTGTAACGAGAAAGAATACTGGGAATTCCTTCGTACCTGTCCCGAATTCGAGCGTATGCTAGTGCGTGCAGGTGTCATTTTAATCAAATACTGGCTATCGGTGAGTGATGAGGAACAGGAACGACGGTTTCAAGCACGCATCCATGATTCTGTCCGCCGATGGAAACTTAGCCCAATGGATTTAGCCTCTCGTACAAAATGGGTAGATTATTCCAAGGCGAAGGATCAGATGTTTAAATATACGGATATCAAACAGGCGCCCTGGTACGTTGTCAACGCAGATGTAAAACGGCATGCCCGCTTGAATCTGATATCCCATTTGTTAAGTATGATACCTTATCAAGACCTTACACCAGAACCAATCGTACTCCCTCCCAGACAAGAAAATATCGGCTATGTTCGCCCTCCAATGGAAGACCAAACCTTTATACCAGAAATATATCCATGGAAAGTCGTCGGACAAAAAAATAAGACATGACTCAATACAATATTTCCTCGTTAAAAAAACCTAAGCATCTCATATCAATTAGATAATAATAAAAAGTTAACTATACAAATAGAAACTACAAGTCACCAAGATATACTTGTCGTGATAGAGTTCTTTTTTTACAGAACACTTTCATATCCTCGCCAAAACCCTAAGAAAAAACGTTAAGGAACATCAACAATGTCTAAAACAAGTCCCTCTAATCATTATTGGTGGCATAATGGGGTCATCTATCAAATATATCCTCGAAGTTTTTACGATACAAATGGGAATGGTGTTGGCGACCTGAATGGCATCCTTTTAAAACTCGATTATCTAGCGAACACTCTTGGAGTAAATGCAATCTGGTTGTCACCGTTTTATCCATCACCCATGAAAGATTTTGGTTATGATGTGGCAAACTACATCGATGTCGATCCCCTTTTCGGAAATTTAGCCGCCTTTGATCATCTTCTCCAGTCAGCACACGAATTGGATATCAAAATAATCATCGATCTGGTTCCAAACCATACATCTGATCAGCATCCATGGTTCGTCGAATCTCGATCATCGATCGATAACCCAAAACGAGATTGGTATCTCTGGTTAGACGCGAAACCTGACGGCTCTCCACCAAATAATTGGATTAGCGTGTTCGGGGGATCTGCCTGGGAATGGGACAC